>NZ_JBFULB010000036.1:0-19986 GCF_056400545.1 Stenotrophomonas sp. P5_A8
CAACGGCCCGCTGCGCGAGCACGTGCTGGAGACCGGGCTGGTCGAGCATCTGCGTGCGGATGGTTTCCATTGGAAACCCGACGCAGCGCTGGACTGGATGGTCTGCGATATGGTCGAGCAGCCGCGCCGGGTGGCCGAACGGATGGCGACCTGGTTCCGCGAGGGCTGGTGCAAGCATGCGATCTTCAACCTCAAGCTGCCGATGAAGAAGCGCTGGGACGAAACACGGTCGTGCCTGGACCTGTTCCAGGAACAGGCCGGCAAGCCGCTGGTGGTGCGCGCCAAGCAGCTGTACCACGATCGCGAAGAGATCACGGTGCTGGCCTCGCCGCTGCGCTGACCCACGCCGAAATACCGGTAGAGCCGGGCCATGCCCGGCTGGCCGCGCAACGCGCGGCAATGATCGATACACGCCGGGCATGGCCCGGCGTTACCCCCACGTCAAAAGAACGGAGTTCCCATGCGACCTCGCTCTGCCCCGGTCCTGCTGCTGTCCCTCCTGCCGGCCTTCGCGTGGGCCCAGGTGCACACGCCGTCGCCGGCCATCAGCGAACCGCTCCGCGAAGTGCCGGCCAGCGTGCGCACGCAGGCGCTGTCGGAAGGGCGCGTCACCGAGCAGGTGACCCTGCCCGCCGCCGCGGGCGAAGCCCAGGTGACGGTGCGCTCGGTGCAGCCGGTGAGCGTCGTCGGACAATATCGGTTTGCGTTCAGTACGCTGGATGTGGACGGCGATGGGTTCATCAGCCGCGCCGAGGCCCAGGCCAACCCGGCACTGGCCGATGAGTTCACC
This sequence comes from Stenotrophomonas sp. P5_A8, assembly GCF_056400545.1. NCBI lineage: Bacteria > Pseudomonadati > Pseudomonadota > Gammaproteobacteria > Lysobacterales > Lysobacteraceae > Stenotrophomonas > Stenotrophomonas sp. P5_A8. The sequence goes on from NZ_JBFULB010000036.1 coordinate 791, forward strand.
GCGCTGGACGTAAAGCGGCGCGGCAAGCTGGATCGCGCCGACCTGGCCGGTTGGCTGGTGGATTGACGCCGCCGGGCACCGGCCGGTACTACAACCCGGCCGCGCGCTTCCAGAACATCGATACCAGCGGCGGCAGCTTGCCCGCGCAGCCCAGCGCGCGACCGCGCGCCAGCGTCAGGTGCATCTCATCGTTGGAGAACACCGTGTTGATCGCATCGAAGCTGTAGGCGGCGACCGTATTCTCGCTGCGCCGTTCGCGCGCCCAGCGCTGCAGCCGGTGCGGCGACATCCAGTCCTGGCGGCGCTGCTGCGCGGCCAGCACCATCGCCTGCAGGGCCGCGACATCGCGCAGGCCGAGATTGACGCCCTGCCCGGCCAGCGGATGCACCACGTGCGCGGCATCGCCCAGGGCCAGCACGCGACCGGCCACATACCCGGTAGCCAGCTGACGACGCAGTGGGAATGCCGCGCGCGGGGATGCCAGCGTCATCGCGCCGAGGCGTCCGGCAAACGCGTTGGTCAACTCACGTCCGAAGGCGGCCTCGTCCAACGCCAGCACGCGTTCGGCCTCGGCCTCGGGCAGGGTCCACACGATCGAGCTGCGGCGCGCGCTGATCGGCAGCACCGCCAGCGGCCCCGTCACCAGGAAGCGCTGCCATGCCGTGGCTTCGTTGTCCTTCTCGCTGTCCACGTAGGCGACCACGCCACGCTGGCCGTAGTCCTGGCGCGTGACCTCCAGACCGGCCAGCCGGCGCAGGGTGGATTCGGCACCGTCGGCGGCGATCGCCAGCGAGGCCTCCAGCCGGCGTCCATCCTCCAGCCGCAGGCGCACGCCGTCGGCGTCCTGTTCCAGCGCGTCTACCCGCGCCGGGCAGCACAGCTGCACACCGGCCGTCGGCAGCGCCGCCCACAACCGATCCACCAGCAGTTCGTTCTCGACGATCCAGCCGAGTTGTTCGCGCCCCAGGGTGTCGGCATCGAAGCGCAGTTCATCGCCACCGCCGGCATCCCACACGCGCATGCGCCGGTAGGCGCAGGCACGCGCGGCCGTGACCGCCGGCCACACACCGAGCGCGGTGAGCAGCTGTGCGTTGTCCGGGGCGAATGCATACACGCGCAGATCCGGTTGTTGCGGCTGCCACGATGACGGCTCGCGGCCTTCCACCAGGGTGACCTCCAGCCCGGCCTCGGCCAGCGCCAGCGCACAGGCCGCGCCGACCACGCCGCCACCGACCACGATCACATCGCGCGCGCGCCGGCTCATGCGCTTACTCCGCGACACAGCGCCGGCACCTGTCCACGGAAGCCCATCGCACCGCCGACCAGCATCGACTGCATCGGCGTGGCCTGTGCTGCAAGCAACCCGAGACTGCGCAGCGGACGCATCAGCGGCGCCGGGTTGCTGGTCAACCGGGCCAGTCCACCGGAGAAGGCGATGGTCTGCTGCCGGTCTTCCTCGCGGCGCGCCACGTACGCCTGCAGCAGTGCATCGCTGCCGGCATCGTCGGCCTCGGCCACCAGCTCGGCCAAGGTCAGCGCATCGCGCAGGCCCAGGTTGAAGCCCTGTGCACCGAGCGGATGGATGGTCTGCGCGGCGTTGCCGAGCAGCACCGCACGTTCGCCGACCAGGGCCTGGGCCAGCACCTGGATCAGCGGATAGGCGCTGCGCGGCCCACTCTCCAGCAGCCGTCCGGCGCGCCAGCCGATCGCCGCCTGCAGGCGCTGCAGCCACGCCGCATCGCCCAGCGCCATGACCGCATCGGCCGCCTCGCGGGCCACGCCATGCACGGCGCCGTAGTGGCGGTCGCCACGCGGCAGCAGCGCGGTGGGGCCGGTATCGGTGAAACGCTCGTAGGCCGTGCCATCCGGCGCACGCGCGCTGCGCACCCGCGAAACGAACAGGGTCTGCTCGAAATCATGCGCGTCCACGCCGATGGCGAGCGCCTCGCGCACGCCGCTGCGGGTACCGTCGGCGCCCACCACCAGCCGCGCCAGCAGACGGCGCTCGCCGTCGTCATCGGCAATGAACACCTCACGATGGCCGTCGACGGTGCCGCCCAGGCGCACGAAGCGCGCCGGACGGTAGCGGGTGAGATGGGCCAGCGACTGCAGCCGGGTTTCCAGCGCCGCGCCGAAATCGCGCGCCACCACCACCTGGCCAAACCACGGCCGCTGGTACTGGGCGGCGTCCATCTGCACGCGGCCGAAATCTCCGGCACGGCTGACGTGGATGCGGGTGATCGCCCCGGTCGCCGATCCCAGCAGCTGCATCACGCCCAGGGCGGTCAAGGCGTTGACCGTGGCTGCGGCAAAGCTGAGGTTGCGCTGGTCGAACACCGCCGGCAGCGTCCCTGCCGGGGTCGCTTCCACCAGCCCGACGTCGCGCCCAACGCGGTCCAGCGCGATGGCCAGGCTCGCACCGACCAGCCCGCCGCCCACGATCACTACATCATGTCGTTCACTCATACCGCCCATGATAAGCCGTCGACCGTTGCGGGCGCGTGCGGCGGCGTGCCGCAGCAGGCGCTAGAATGAACGCTGAACCCCTTCCCGTGTCTGCCATGACCCCCCTTGCCCACCGCGCCTTCGTCCTGTCCGTGCTCGTGCTGCTGATGGCCGCGACCCGGGTAAATCATTTCGCGGCGATCCCGGATGCGTCCTGGGCAGTGTTCTTCGTCGGCGGCTTCTACCTGCGCAGCTGGACCCGCTGGGCGTTCCCGCTGCTGATGGCACTGGCGATCGTGATCGATGTGCTGGTGATCCGCGCCAGCGGCCAGCCGTACCTGCAGCACTACTGCGTGTCGCCCGGCACCTGGATGCTGCTGCCGGCCTACTTCTCGATGTGGGCTGGCGGCATGCTGCTGCGCCAGGGCTACCACGGCGCGCGCTGGAGCACGCTGGGCAAGGCCGCGCTGCTGCTGGTCGGCGCGGTGGCGGTATGCCACCTGTTCGCGCAGGGCGGTTTCTACTGGAGCAGCGACATGGTCGCCAACCCGACGCTGGCCGGCTGGCTGCAGAACTACGCCGACTGGTTCGTGCCGTACCTGCGTACCGCGGCGATCTACGTCGGCCTGGCCGCCGCGCTGCAACTGGCCACCGAACAGGTCGGCAAGCTGCTGCAGGCCCGCCACGACGTGCTGCACTGAGCCGCCGTCGCGATGGGCAACCGGCTTTCGCGCATCTACACCCGCACCGGCGATGACGGCAGCACCGGCCTGGGCGATGGCAGCCGGGTGCCCAAGGACGACGCCCGGGTCAACGCCTACGGCACCGTCGACGAGGCCAATTCGGCGCTGGGCGTGCTGCTGGCGGTCACCCTGCCCGACGACGTGCGGGCGCTGCTCACCACCGTGCAGCACCAGCTGTTCGACCTGGGCGGCGAGCTATGCATTCCCGGCCATGCCGCGATCCAGGCCGCCGACATCGACGCACTGGAAAAGCAGCTGGACCACTACAACGCCGACCTGCCGGTCTTGAAGGAATTCATCCTGCCCGCCGGTGGCGAGGCCGCCGCGCGTTGCCACCTGGTCCGCACCATCGTCCGCCGCGCCGAGCGCGACACGGTGACGCTGGCGCGGCTGGAGCCCGTCCGCGCCGAGGCCATCGGTTACCTCAACCGGCTCTCGGACCTGCTGTTCGTGCTGGCCCGCGTGCTGGCCCGTGCCGATGGCCACGGCGAAGTGCTGTGGCGGCACGAGCGCCGCCACGCCTGAGCGCCCTGGCGCCCCACCGGAACCCCTGCCCGCATGCTGGTCTTTACCCATCCTGCCTGTCTGCAACACGATCCCGGCCGCGGCCACCCCGAGTCCCCGCAGCGCCTGCAGGTGGTGCTGGATGCATTGCATGCGGCCTTTCCGGACCAGCTGGACTGGCGGGAGGCACCGGCCGCCAAGCTCGGTGAGCTGGCCCGCGTACACGACAGCGAGCTGATCGACCTGGTCCTCAAGCCGCAGTCCGAACCGCTGCGGCTGATCGACATGGACACCCTGACCTCGCCCGGCTCGGCCAGCGCCGCCCTGCATGCCGCTGGCGCCGGTGTGGCTGCCGTGGATGCGGTGATGCTCGGCGATGACCCGGTCGCGTTCTGCGCGGTGCGCCCGCCCGGCCACCACGCCACCGCCAGCACCGCGATGGGCTTCTGTCTGTTCAACAACATCGCCGTGGCCGCGGCCTACGCGCGCGACCGCTACGGGTTGGAGCGCATCGCCATCATCGATTTCGACGTCCACCACGGCAACGGCACCCAGGACATCTTCATCGCCGACCCCGGCGTGGCCTACTACAGCACCCACCAGGCCGGCCTGTTCCCCAACTCCGGCCTGCGTCGCGACCGCGGCGCGGGCAACCTGATGAACATCCTGCTGCCCCCGGGCAGCGGCGGCTTCCGCTTCCGCAATACCTGGGCCGACGAGATGCTGCCGGCGATCGATGACTTCCGTCCGCAGCTGCTGCTGATCTCGGCCGGCTTCGATGCCCATCTGCGCGATCCACAGGCCGACCTGATGCTGGAGACCGACGATTTCGCCTGGATCACCGCCGAGCTGCGCAGCCTGGCGCGCCGCCATGGCGGCGGCCGCGTGGTGTCGATGCTGGAGGGCGGTTACGACCTGCAGGCCTTGGCCGAGTGCAGTGTGGCCCACGTCGGCCAATTGCGCTGAGTACCTGCGCGGGCGGCCCCTGCGCATGAACCTGAACCCCCGGCCGGGCAAAGCCTTCATTGCCCCTATGCAAGGGATGGGGCAAGCTACGATCCGTTTTCGCCCGAATCCGACTACCGCGTGCGCCGAGCCCTCCGCCTGCTGCCTCTCCCCCTGAGCATCGCCATCTGCCTGCCGGCCCTGGCCGACGACAAACCGGTGAACTGGGGCCTGTGCCCAGCCACCGACGTCCTGCCTGTGTTCGACGATGCCCCCAAAGCCGACAAGGCTGCTGCCGCCACCCGCGACCAGCAGGACACCGACATCGAGGGGGACCAGCTGTTCGGCACCACCACGGTCCCTCAATACCAGGGCAACGTGGCGCTCAAGCGCGGCGACCAGTTCCTGGGTACCGACCACCTGAGCTTCGACACCGAAAGCGGCAACTACATCGCCGAGGGCAACGTCCGCTACCAGGACTCCTCGATCCGGATGGTGGCCAAGCGTGCCGAGGGCAACCAGGAAGCGGACACCCACAAGATCAGCGACATCAAGTACCAGCTGGTCTCGCGGCGCGGCAACGGCGTGGCCGACTCGGTCGACCTGCAGGGCGCGGTGGGGCAGATGCATCGCTCCACCTACACCACCTGCGATCCGTCCCAGCCGGTGTGGAAGCTGTCGGCGCCGCAGATCGAAGTGGACAACGACGAAGGCTTCGGCACCGCGCGCAACGCGGTGCTGCGGATCGGCAAGGTGCCGGTGCTGTGGGCGCCGTACTTCAAGTTCCCCATCGATGACCGTCGCCAGACCGGCCTGCTGTACCCGCAGCTCGGCCTGTCCGGCCGCAACGGCTTCGACTATGCCCAGCCGATCTACTTCAACCTGGCGCCGAACTACGACGACACCTTGACCCCGCGCTACATGAGCAAGCGCGGGCTGATGCTGAGCAACGAGTTCCGCTACCTGTACGACGGTGGCCGTGGCGAGCTGCAGACCAGCTACCTGCCCAACGACAAGCTGCGTGACCGCGATCGCGGCCAGTTCCAGTTCGGCGGTTACCACAACATCAATACCAACTGGCAGGCCCGTGCCAACCTGGCCTGGGTCAGCGACGAGCGTTATACCGAAGACTTCGCCAACCGCCTGCTCGGGGTGACCGCGTCCAACCTGCAGAGCCAGATCGGCATCTACGGCACCGGTGAAAACTGGACCGGCGGCCTGATGGCCGACTACTGGCAGCTCACCGATTACACCCTGACCGAAGCCGCGCTGCCTTACGCGCGGCAGCCGCGTGCGTTCTTCACCTGGGACAAGCCGCTGCTGCCGTGGCTGGAAACCGGCGTGTATGCCGAGGCCGTGCGCTTCACCCACAAGGACATMAACGGCAAGATCGTCGACGCCGATGGTGAGTACGTGCGCGACGGGACCAGCACCGAGATGTTCGGCGGGTCGCGCCTGGACGTCAAACCGTACGTGTCCATGCCCTTCAGCGGCGCGGCCTGGTATGTGACCCCGACCCTGGCCTACCGCTACACCGCCTATCAGCTGGACCGTGGGCTGGCCGACCAGGTCCGCCGGCAGAACATGACTGCCGAGGAAATCGCCAACGCCACTCCGGAGCAGCTGCGCGGCAATACTTCGCCCACCCGCAGCCTGCCGATCGTCAGCCTGGACGCGGGCATGTTCTTCGACCGCGAAACCACCATCGGCGGCAAGTCGTTCCTGCATACGCTTGAGCCGCGCCTGTTCTACCTGCGCACGCCCTACCGCGACCAGAGCGACCTGCCGATCTTCGACACCCGCGACTTCACCTTCAGCTGGGGCCAGCTGTTCCGCGATTCGCGCTACACCGGCGCCGACCGCCAGAACGATGCCAACCAGCTGACCATGGCGATGAGCACCCGCTTCATCGACCAGACCACCGGCAAGGAGCGTTTCTCGGGCAGCATCGGCCAGATCCTGTACTTCGACGACTCGCGGGTGACCATCAACAACGCGCAGTCGCCGGTGGAACAGGGCAAGTCGGCGTGGATCGCCGATGCCAATTACGCCATCAACGACCGCTGGAACCTGGGCGCCACCTACCAGTGGGATCCCAAGTACAAGCGTGAGGACCTGGCCAGCGTGCGTGCGCGCTACCTGATGTCCAACGACGGCATCGTCAACATCTCCTACCGCCACCGCCTCAACCCCGATGGCACCGACCTGCTCAAGCAGGCCGACCTGTCCTTCCTGTATCCGCTCAGCCCGCGCTGGAGCCTGGTGGGCCGCTACTACTACTCCATCGAAGACAAGAAGCCGCTGGAAATCATCGGCGGCGTGCAGTGGGACAGCTGCTGCCTGGCCGTCCGCGCCATCGCCCGCCGCTACGTGCGCAACCGCGAGGGCGAGCTCAACAATTCCTTCCAGATCGAGTTCGTGCTCAAGGGCCTGAGCTCCATCGGCCAGGACACGGACCGTACCTTGCGCCGTGCTATTCTCGGGTACTACCGAGACGACCTGTATCTCGTGCCGCCCAGCAATACCGGGGCGGACCGTGACGACTATGATCCGAACCTGATCCCATGACCAAGACCCTTCCCGTTCTACTCGCTTCCCTGCTGGCGGTCTCGACCGTCTCCGCACCGCTGCAGGTGCTGGCCCAGCAGAGCCAGCCGCTGGATCGCATTGCCGCCATCGTCGATGAAGACGTGGTGCTGCAGAGCGAACTGGACCGCGCGATCCAGAACATCAAGGCGCAGTACGCCGGGCGCGAGAACCAGCTGCCGCCGGAAGACGTGCTCAGCCGCCAGGTGCTCGAGCGCCTGGTGCTGGTCAAGCTGCAGGTGGCCCGTGCCGAAAGCAGCGGGATCAAGGTCAGCGACCAGGAGCTCAACCAGGCCCTGAACGCGATCGCCCAGCAGAACGGGTCCAACCTGGACGCCCTGCGCCAGCGTCTGGCCCGTGACGGCATCGACTTCAACGACTTCCGCGCCTCGGTCCGCGACGAAATCACCGTGCAGCGCCTGCGCCAGAGTTTCGCGCAGAGCCGCATCAGCGTCAGCGAGGGTGAAGTGGATGCCGCACTGAAGCAGCAGGCCACCGTGGGCACGCAGTACCACCTGGCGCACATCCTGATTGCCCTGCCCGAAGGCGCCACCGCCGAGCAGATCACCACCGGCCAGAAGAAGGCCGATGGCGTCAAGGCACTGCTGGACAAGAACGAGCTGGACTTCAATGCTGCTGCGGTGCGCTATTCCGACAGCCCCAACGCGCTGGAAGGCGGCGACCTGGGCTGGCGCTCGCTGGATGAAATCCCCAATGCGTTCGCGCAGATGATGACCCAGATGAAGGCCGGCGACGTGGTCGGCCCGATCCGCGGCCCGAGCGGCTTCCAGCTGCTCAAGCTGGTGGAAGTGCGTGATGCCAGCGCTGCGGCCGGTGGCCAGACCATCACCGAGTACCACGGCCGTCACATCCTGGTGCGCGTGACCGACCAGCAGGACAACGCCGCAGCCAAGGCCAAGATCGACACCCTGCGTGCGCGCATCGCCGGCGGTGCGGACTTCCAGGAAGTGGCCAAGGAATCGTCCGAGGACACCAACAGCAAGGGCCAGGGCGGCGATCTGGGTTGGTTCCCGGCCGACGCGTTCGGTCCGGAATTCGGCAAGCAGGTCTCCGGCGTGAGCGACGGCGGCGTCAGCCCGCCGTTCCGCACCGATGCCGGCTGGCACATCGTCCAGCGCGTTGCCACGCGCCAGACCGATGCCACGACCGACAACCAGCGCGGCCAGATCCGCGAAACCATTGGTCGTCGCAAGCTGGAAGAAGAGTACAACCGCTTCCTGCAGGAACTGCGTGGCGAAGCCTACGTGAACCTGCGCACCGGCGCCGACAGCACCACGCCGGCCACGCCCGCCACGCCGCCGAAGTCCTGAGGCCTGGCCGGTGATCCCGCAGCTCGCTCTGGTACCGGGCGAGCCCGCCGGGATCGGCCCGGAACTCTGCCTTCGACTGATTCAGCAGCCGCGCACCGATTGCCGGCTGCTGGCCTTCGCAGACCCCGATACCCTGCGTGCGGCCGCCGCCGCGCTGTCGCTGCCACTGCAGCTCCTGCCTGAAGACGCCATCGCCCGCCAGCCGGGCGATCTGCCGTTGCGCGAGATCCGCAATGCCGTGCCGTCCCGCTTCGGCCAGGCCGACCCGGCCAATGCCGGTGCGGTGATCGGCGCGCTGTTGGGGGCCGGCCAGGCCTGCCTGTCCGGTGCGCTGCACGGCGTGGTGACCGGCCCGGTGCACAAGGCCGTGATCAACCAGGGCGGCATCGCCTACAGCGGCACCACCGAACTGCTGGCCGACCAGGCCGGGGTCGAGGTGGTGATGATGCTGGCCAACGACGTCGTGCGCGTGGCCCTGGCCACTACCCACCTGCCCCTGCGCGCGGTCGCCGACGCCATCACCGCCGAGGGACTGACGCGCACCCTGCAGACCGTGCACGCAGCGATGCGGCGCGACTTCGGCATCGCCGCCCCGCGTATCGCCGTGCTCGGGCTCAACCCGCATGCCGGCGAAGACGGCCACCTGGGTCGTGAAGAGCTCGACCTGATCATCCCGCTGCTGCAGCGCCTGCGCGCCGAGGGCATGGACCTGATCGGCCCGCTGCCCGCCGACACCGCCTTTCTGCCGGCCAAGCTGGCCGGTTTCGATGCCGTGCTGGCCATGTATCACGACCAGGGCCTGCCGGTGCTCAAGTACAGCGGCTTCGAACAGGCGGTCAACATCACCCTGGGCCTGCCCTACCCGCGGGTCGCGGTCGACCACGGCACCGCGCTGGACCTGGCCGGCCGTGGCATTGCCGACCCTTCCAGCCTCTTCGCTGCCACCGGCCTGTGTGCCCGGCTGGCGCGGCAACGTACACTGGTGCCATGACTTCACCGTATTCCTCTTCTGCCGCCGGGTTCACCGGACCGGCCAAAAAGCAGCTCGGCCAGCACTTCCTGGCCGACCGCACCTATATCGACCGGATCGTGCTGGCGGTCAACCCGAAGGGCGAGGACCGCCTGGTCGAGATCGGCCCGGGCCAGGGCGCCATCACCCTGCCATTGCTGCGTCGCCATCCACGCCTGACCGTGATCGAGTTCGATCGCGACCTGGTCGGCCCGCTGGCGGCCGCCGCCGAGCCGCTGGGTGAGATGACCATCATCCACCGCGACGTGCTGCAGGTGAACTTCACCGAGCTCGCCGACGGCGGCCAGATCCGGCTGGTCGGCAACCTGCCCTACAACATCTCCTCGCCGATCCTGTTCCATGCGCTGGACCACGCGGCGGTGATCACCGACATGCACTTCATGCTGCAGAAGGAAGTGGTCGACCGCATGGCCGCCGATCCCGGCAGCAAGGTCTATGGCCGGCTGAGCGTGATGCTGCAGGCGTTCTGCAAGGTGACCGCGCTGTTCGTGGTGCCGCCGGGCGCGTTCCGGCCGCCACCGAAGGTCGATTCGGCCGTGGTGCGGCTGGTGCCGCGCGATCCGGCCACGGTCGGCATCCTCGACCGCAAGCGCTTCGCCGATGTGGTGCGGGCCGCCTTCGGGCAGCGCCGCAAGACCCTGCGCAATGCGTTGAATGGCGTCTGCACGCCCGAGCAGTTCGAGGCGGCCGGGGTGCGCAGCGATGCGCGTGCCGAGCAGCTGGACGTGGCCCAGTTCATCGCGCTGGCCAACGTGCCGTGCAGCGACGGCGACGACGTGGCGAAGTAAGCCGCGCGCCGCCGTGCGACCTTGACCGGCCGCACCCACGTAAAACCGCCTGAATTCCATGCCGGGGCGCGCAGCCAGCCTGTGCTGCGCTCACCTCAACGTGCACAACTTTCACTAAACTGCCTGCATGAACGACGCTGCCAATTACGCGATCTCGGTCGAAGTCGCCCCGCGTTTCCTCGACGACCAGTCCACGCCGGAGGACGGCCGCTACGCGTTCGCCTACACCATCCGCATCCACAACCAGGGACGCGTCGCCGCGCGCCTGGTGGCGCGCCACTGGCGTATCACCGATGCCAATGGCCGCATCGAGCATGTCGACGGCGAGGGTGTGATCGGCGAGCAGCCGCGGCTGCGCCCGGGTGAAGACTTCCGTTACACCTCCGGTGTCATGCTGGAGACTGAACACGGCACGATGCAGGGGCATTACGACATGGTGGCAGACGATGGCACCGAGTTCGCCGCCGCGATCGCGCCGTTCGTGTTGACCGTTCCGCGCACGCTGCACTGATGGAGACGCACGCATGAGTGTCTGGGCCATCGGCGACCTGCAGGGCTGCTACGACGTTACCCAGCGGTTGCTGGAAAAGATCAAGTTCGACCCGGCGGTCGACAAACTCTGGTTCTGCGGCGACCTGGTCAACCGCGGGGGGCAGTCGCTGGAAACCCTGCGCCTGGTCCACTCGTTGCGCGAGAGCAGCGTGATCGTGCTGGGAAATCATGACCTGTCCCTGCTGGCGGTCGGCGCGCGCACCGAGGAAGAACAACGCAAGGTCAACCCGGACCTGCTGCGCATCGTGCAGGCCGAGGACCGCGACGTGCTGCTGGAGTGGCTGCGCCTGCAGAAACTGGCACACGTGGACCGCGAACTGGGCTGGATGATGATCCATGCCGGCCTCGCCCCGAAGTGGACCACCCAGCTGGCCGAGAAACACGCCCGCGAAGTGGAGGCACAGCTGCACGGCAGCGGCTACCGCAAGCTGTTCCGCAACATGTACGGCGACAAGCCGAGCTGGTCGCCCGGCCTGGCCGGCTACGACCGTTCGCGCGCGATCATCAACCTGTTCACGCGCATGCGTTACTGCACCCCGCGTGGCCGGATCGGAATCGAGGACAAAGGCACCCCGGGTACGCAGGAACAAGGCCTGTACCCGTGGTTCGAAGTCCCCGGCCGCGCCGAGCGCGACCTCAAGATCGTCTGCGGGCATTGGTCCGCACTCGGCCTGACCATCACCCAGGGCGTGCACGCCATCGACACCGGTGCGGTGTGGGGCGGCAAGCTCACCGCGCTGCAGCTGGACACCGAGGAACTGCGCGTGGTCCAGGTGCCGGGCCGTGACGTGCCCAAGCCGGTTTCCCCGCCGCGTCCGCCGGCACGCCGCCCGGCGGTCGAGGGCGAGCAGAACACTGGCCGACCGCCGCGTCAGGGCCAGCGCCGTGATCGAGGCGCGCGCAACCCGCAGCCGCGCCGCAATCCGGAACCGGCCGGCGACACCGGTGGAAGCACGCCGACGCCTGCATGAGCGGAACCGTGCGGTGGCTGTTGATGGGCCTGCTGGCCACCGTGGGCATTGGCTGCCAACGCGCACCGGATCCGGACACAGCCACGGCCTACCCGCCGGTTGCAGCAAGGACGGCCGATGCCACGGCACCCTCGCCGCCGTTGGTCGCGGCCGCGCGTCGCCAGGTGGGACAGACCGTGCGTTACGACCCGGCCTATACCGTACTGGACTATCCCGGCGGTGATGTCGCGCTCGACCGCGGCGTGTGCACCGATGTGATCGTGCGTGCCTTGCGCAGCCAGGGCCTGGACCTGCAGCAGCGCATCCACGAGGACATGCGCGGGCATTTCAGCGCGTACCCGCCGCTGTGGGGCCTGTCGCGGCCGGATCGCAACATCGACCATCGGCGCGTCCCCAACCTGATGCGCTGGTTCGAGCGCCAGGGCTGGCAACAGTCCATCTCCAGGCGGCCGACCGATTTCGCCGCTGGCGACATCGTGGCCTGGACGCTCAGCGGCAGCGGCCTGCTGCACGTGGGCATCGTCTCGGACCGCCGACACCACGACGGCACGCCCCTGATCCTGCACAACATCGCCCGCGGCACGCAGGAAGAAAACCTGCTGTTCCAGCACACGATCATCGGGCATTACCGACCGCCGGCCTGAGCAGGCAGGCTCGTTCGGCCGTGCTCAGCGCCGGCGGTAATCCACGAAATCAAAGGCAAGTGCGTGCCGCGCATCGGCCGCATGGTGCTCGCGCGCCACCTCGACCCACAGGTCCGGATCCACCGCGGGAAAGTGGGTATCGGCCTGCACCGTCGTGTCCACCCAGGTCAGGTGCAGATCGGTCGCCTGCGCCATCGCCAGCCGGTAAATCTCGCCACCGCCGATCACGCACAGCTCGTCGGCACCGGCCTCGGTGGCGTACTGGAGCGCCTGTTCGATCGACGCCACCGCCTGCATGCCCGCGAACGGCACCTTCCCGCTGCGGGTCAGCACCAGGTTGGGCCGTCCGGGCAGCGCGCGGCCCAGCGATTCCGCCGTCCTGCGTCCCATCAGGATCGGCTTGCCGAGGGTCAGCGCCTTGAAACGCTTGAGGTCGTCCGGCAGCTGCCATGGCAGCTGGTTGTCATGGCCGATGCCATGGTCGCGGTCGAGCGCGGCGATCAGGGAGAGCTTCATGCGCGAGCCGCTCATACCGCCACCGGCGCCTTGATCGCCGGATGCGGGTCGTAACCGTCGATGCGGATGTCGTCGAACTGGAAACCGAACAGGTCGGTCACCGCCGGGTTCAACCACAGCGTGGGCAGCGCGCGCGGTTCACGGGCCAACTGTTCGCGTGCCTGCTCGAAATGGTTCGAGTACAGGTGCGCATCGCCCAGCGTATGCACGAAGTCGCCCACGCCCAACCCGGTCGCCTGCGCCATCATGTGGGTCAGCAGCGCGTAGCTGGCGATGTTGAACGGCACGCCGAGGAAGATGTCACCGCTGCGCTGGTAAAGCTGGCAGCTGAGCTTGCCGTCGACCACGTAGAACTGGAACAGGTTGTGGCACGGCATCAACGCCATCTGCGACAGCTCGCCGACATTCCAGGCGCTGACCACCAGCCGCCGCGAATCCGGATTGCGCTTGATCTCCTCCACCAGCCACTGCATCTGGTCGATGCTGCCGCCATCGGCAGTGGCCCAGCTGCGCCACTGCTTGCCGTAGATCGGACCGAGATCGCCATCGGCATCGGCCCACTCGTCCCAGATCCGCACCTGGTTGTCCTTGAGGTACCCGATGTTGGTATCGCCCTTCAGGAACCACAGCAGCTCATGGATGATCGAGCGCAGGTGCAGCTTTTTGGTGGTCACCAGCGGAAAGCCGTCGGCCAGGTTGAAACGCATCTGCCAGCCGAACACGCTGCGCGTGCCGGTGCCGGTGCGGTCGGACTTCTCGGTGCCGTGCTCCAGCACGTGCTGGAGCAGGTCCAGATACGCCTTCATGCGCGGGCCCCGGCGGCGACCGGCAGCACCGGCTGCAGCACCGGCGCGCGGCGCGACAGCGCCAGCAGCACCAGACCGAAGGCCACCAGCGGCAGGCTCAACAGCTGGCCGCGGGTGAACCAGTCGAAGGCGAGGTAGACGCCGTTGTCGGGCATGCGCACGAACTCCACCGCAAAGCGGAAGATGCCGTACATCAACGCGAACAGACCGGAGATCACGTAGCGATGGCGCGGCTTGGCCGACACCGCCCACAGCACCACGAACATCACCAGGCCTTCCAGCAGCGCTTCATACAGCTGCGAGGGATGACGGGCGTACGGGTTGAGCGCGCCGGTGGCGAACTGTTCTTTGAGCGTGGCCAGGTCCAGCCCGTTCAACGGCGCCGGCAGGCCACTGGGAAACACCACGCCCCAGCTGCCATCGGTGTACTTGCCCCACAGTTCGGCGCCGATGAAGTTGCCGATGCGGCCAAAGCCCAGCCCCAGCGGCACCAGCGGAGACATGAAATCCAGGGTGTCGAACAGGTGCAGGCGGTGCTTGCGCGACCAATACCACGAGGCGAACAGCACGCCCAGCAGGCCACCATGGAAGCTCATGCCGCCATCCCACACCTTGAACAGCAGCAACGGGTTGTGCAGGAAATCAGACAGCGCATAGAACAGCATGTAGCCCACGCGCCCGCCCACCACCACGCCGAGCATGGCGTAGAACAGCAGGTCGGAGAACCCGTTGGCGTCCACACCGGGCAGCCTGCCCGCTGCGATCCGCCGGCGCCCCAGCCACCAGGCCGCGGTGAAGCCGAGCAGGTACATGATGCCGTACCAATGCACCTTGATCGGCCCGAGCGAGATGGCGATGGGGTCGATATCGTGGAAATAGATCATGGGCGATGCCTTGCAGGTAAGCGGCTATTCTCGGCCCAGCAGGCCGCCACCTCAACCAAGCAGCTGCGGGGTGTTCGGCAGGCCGTCATCCTGGGACCCGGGAACGGGCGGATAGTGCCCGGCCAGCAACGTGGAGACCTCCTCGATCGCCTGCAGCACGCCGTCCTGCAGATCGCCCTGGCGCAGTCGTTGCTGCAGGTGCGCGCAAATCTCCTGCCACTGTGCCTCGCCGATGCGACCACGCAGGCCCCGGTCGGCGACCAGCTCGATGGCGTGGTCGGCCAGCAGCAGGTAGATCAAGACGCCGTTGTTGTGCTCGGTATCCCAGGTCCGCAGCTGGGCGAAGGCGTGTTCGGCACGCTGGCGCGGGCTGAGCCCTTGCCACAGCGCCAGCCACGGCAGCTCGGCTTCGACGGCGAACATCACCTGGCCACCATGTCGGCGTTCGCCGGCAGTGATCGCCTCGGTGATGGCCTGCAGTCGTGCCGGCGGGAACGTACGCCGCACGGACGGTGAGAACACATGTCGCCACCAGCGCATCACCAGCCCCCCGAGGCGCCACCGCCTCCCGAACGTCCACCGCCGCCGCCCCAGCCGCCACCGCCGCCGAAACCGCCGCCGCCTCCAAAGCCGCCGCCACCGCCCCAACCGCCGCCCCCCCACCCGCCACTGCGGGCGAAGGCGCCGGCCCGGCCCGAGGACAGGCCGACGACCAGGCCGATCAGGCCAGCCAGGCCACTGGCCAGCCACAGCGAGGTGAACAGGAACGCCGCCACGGCCGCGCCGCCGCCGCCGAGCAGCGCGCGCACCGGGCGCGGCAGCCAGCCGAGGATGGCGCGCAGGAAACTGCCGACGAAGAAACCGATCACCAGGGCGAAAGTCCAGCCGTCGCCATCGGGGTTTGGCGTCGCACGGTGGGTGCTGACTGGCGCGGGCAGTGCCTCGCCATCGATCAGCTTGACCAGCGCCGCACTGGCGTCGGCCAGACCGCCGGCATAGTCGTTGTCGCGGAAGCGCGGGGCGAGATATTCCTGGATCACGCGGTTGGCGATTGCATCGGGAATGGCACCTTCCAGGCCGTAGCCCGGCTCGATGCGGACCCGGCGATCATCCTTGGCCACCACCAGCAGCACGCCATCGTCCACGCCCTTGCGGCCGATCTTCCACTGCTCGAACACTCGCTGGGTGTACTGCTCGATGGTCTCCGGCGCGGTGCTGGGCACCATCAGGATCTGCAGCTGGCTACCCTTGCGCTGCTGCAGCGCCAGCGCCTGCGCTTCCAGCGCCTGCACCTGCGCCGCATCCAAGGTGCCGGTGGTATCGACCACCGGCGAGTGCATCGGCGGAATCACCGCATCGGCGGCCTGCGCCCACGCCGGCAACGCCAGCCACAGGCAGACCAGCAACAGGCCACGCAGCAGACCGATGTTCACCGCCTCAGTGCGCCGGGGCTTGCTGCGGCTGCGGTGCCGGGGCGGGCGCGGGGGCCGGCGCAGGGGCCTGCGAACCGAACTTCACCGCCGGCGGCTGCGAGATCTGCGCTTCGTTGTCCACGGTGAAGTTGGGCTTGACCGCATAGCCGAAGATCTTGGCGGTGATCACCTGCGGGAACGAGCGGATGTAGGTGTTGTAGGCCTGCACCATCTCGATGTAGCGACCGCGCGCCACGGTGATGCGGTTTTCGGTGCCTTCCAGCTGCGCCTGCAGGTCGCGGAAGCCCTGGTCGGACTTGAGGTTCGGATAGTTCTCGGTGACCACCAGCAGACGCGACAACGCGCCGCTCAGTTCGCCCTGGGCCTGCTGGAACTGCTTGAGCGACGCGGCGTCGTCCGCGTTGACGTTGATCTGGCCCACGCGCGAGCGCGCATTGGTCACATCGGTCAGCACCTGGCGTTCCTGGTTGGCATAGCCTTCCACGGTCTGCACCAGGTTGGGGATCAGATCGGCGCGGCGCTTGTACTGGTTGAGCACTTCGGCCCAACCGGCCTTGACCTGCTCATCCTTCTGCTGGATGGCGTTGTAGCCACAGCCGGACAGCAGGGAGGCCAGCACGGCCAACAACAACAGGCGGGAGAACGATCGCATGGCCGGCTCCGGATCTCGATGAACGGGATCCGGAGCATGCCACGTTTGCGGTAAAGCCCGCGTAACCACCCACGCCCCCTCAGTCAGGGGCTGCCGCGTTCGCTTACCAGTTGCCGGCGCCCGGCACGTGGTTGGCCACCGCGCGGCGGCGCATCAGCAGGTTCAGCCATTCCACCAGCACCGAGAAGCCCATCGCGGCGTAGATGTAGGGCTTGGGCACGTGCACGCTCAGGCCGTCCAGGATCAGCACCACGCCGATCAGCAGGATGAAGGCCAGGGCCAGCATCTTCACGGTCGGGTTGGCGTCGATGAAGCGGCCCAGCGGGTTGGCGGCCAGCAGCATTACCGCCACCGACAGCAGGATCGCAGCGACCATCACCGGGATGTGGTCGGCGATGCCGACGGCGGTGATCACCGAATCCAGCGAGAACACGATGTCGATTACCGCGATCTGGGCGATGACCATGCCGAACACGGCCGAGGCCTTGGTGGTGGTCGGGTCGGCGTCGTCGCCGCCGGAGATCAGCTCGCGGATCTCCATGCTGCCCTTGATGATCAGGAACAGGCCGCCAAGGATCAGCACCAGATCGCGGATCGAGATGCCCAGACCGGCGACGGTGAACAGGTTCTGCTCCATGTGCGCCAGGTAGGCCAGCGACACCAGCAGGGCGATGCGGGTGATGCAGGCCACGGCGATGCCGAGCTTGCGCGCGAACGGACGGCGCGCTTCGGGCAGCTTGCTCACGGCGATGGAGATGAAGACCAGGTTGTCGATGCCGAGCACGATTTCCAGCGCGCTCAGCGTGAACAGGGTCAACCAGACGTTCGGGTCGGACAGCAACTCAAGGGACATGGGCGTGGATCCTTACAAGGGGGAATGAGCGGGGGGCCGCTCAGAAAAATCGCGGCAGCAGGACAAGGCCCCAGCACAGCAGCACGTTCATCATCAGCACGAACACCGCCGCCGAGCCCATGTCCTTGGCGCGGCCAGCCATCTCGTGGAATTCGCTGCCATAGCGTTCGATCACCGCTTCGATGGCGGAGTTGGCCAGCTCCATGGCCAGCACCAGCAGCATCGAGCCGATCATCAGGGCACGCTCGACCGGGCTCTGGCCCAGCCACAGCGCGACCGGGGCCAGCACCACCAGCAGGTAGACCTCCAGGCGGAACGAGGACTCGTGCAGCCAGGCCGCACGCAGGCCCTGCCAGGACCACACGGCGGCCTTGAAGATGCGCTTGGGGCCGCGCGGCATGTGCCCGATTTCATCAGCCACGGCTGCACGCTCCGTATTGCGGGCCGGGCCGGGACGTGGGGAACAGCACGCAGCGAGGGGTCATGGGCAGGGCTGAATGGGCAGGCAATCCGTCATTTTGCCACAAGCCTGCCGGCGCATCGTCGAAGGCGGCCGGGCCGCTGCCGTGGTAATGGGCGTTGCCGGGTGGTGGAACCGGGGGGTCACTGCCTCGCCAGCGCGGGTAAAGCAGGGCCTGGCGTCAGCTTCTATGATGGGGTTCAACCGATCCAGGCGCCCCGATGGGCGCGTTGCCGAGGAGTCTGCCCATGCATTACCGCTGCACCCGCCCCCTGCTGCTCGCCCTGGCGCTGGGCGCCGCCCTGCCCGCCTTTGCCCTGTCACCGCCCGCGCCCCCGCAGGTGCCGGCGCAGGTCTCCAACGTGGCCTGGGCGCAGGACATGGCCGACTTCGCCAAGGCCGATGCGGCCACCCCGCCGCCGCGTGGCGGCATCGAGTTCATCGGCAGTTCGTCGATCCGGATGTGGCACAGCCTGGCGACCGATTTCCCGGAGCAGCCGGTGTTCAACCGTGGCTTCGGCGGTTCGGAGGTGCGCGACAGCACCTGGTACGCCGGCCAGATCGTGGTGCCGTACGCGCCGTGCAAGGTGTTCTTCTACGCCGGCGACAACGACCTCAACAGCGGGCGCACGCCGGTGCAGGTGCGCGACGACGTGGTGGCCTTCGTGCAGCGGGTGCATCGCGACCTGCCGACGACGACGGTGGAGGTGATTTCGATCAAGCCCAGCCCGTCGCGCGCGCAGCTGCTGCCGGCCGTGGTGGAGGCCAACGGGCTGATCCGGCAAGCGCTGGCCAAGCTGCCGCAAACCGGCTTCACCGATGTCTACACGCCGATGCTGGGCGCTGACGGACAGCCGCGTGCGGCGTTGTTCCGCGAGGACATGCTGCATATGACGCCAGAGGGGTATGCGATCTGGCGGAAGGCGCTGGCGCCGAAGGTGCAGTGCGAGTGACGCGCGGTTTGCTGCGGGTGGGACGGGGCGGGTGAGGCCGCGGGGCACGCTGCAAGTACATCCCTGTAAGCTCCTGAGCCGCATCCATGCGGCTCAAGGG
>NZ_JBFULB010000037.1:0-19827 GCF_056400545.1 Stenotrophomonas sp. P5_A8
GCTTACAGCTGCTTGTCCAGACTGATCTGCACGCCGTGGTCGCGGTCCTCACCGCTGCCCACCAGCCCGCGGTAGTCCACGCGCAGGCCCCAGTCGCGACCGAAGTCGAACATCACCCCGGCGCCCAGCATCCAGCGGTTCCGGTCGAAGCCGTCCAGCGAGGTCCGGTAGAACGGCACCCCGGCCAGATCGGCGTACTGCATCGTGGCGGTGCCACTGCTGCTGAAGTCGTGCTGGTATTCCACCCGCAGCTGCGGCGTCCAGGCACCCCATGCAGCGGTCTTGCGTGTCTCGATGCGCAGGCCGGCGTTGCCGGTGCTGGTGTCCACGTCCTGGTCGCCGTAGCGCAGGGCGAACAGGTCGCTGCCCTGCTCGACATAGCGGTCGAGCGTGCCGCGCGAGGCATCCAGTCGCGCATACGGGGTGAACTGCCAGCTGCCACGGACCAGGTCGGCGCCGACAGACAGCGAACCGAACCACTGGCTGCCATCGCGACGGGCATGCACGAAGCTGCCGTCGCTGGTCACGTAGCGGCGCAGGTCGTAGTCCAGCAACTGGTGGCCCAACAGTGCATCCACGAACAGATGCTGGCCGGGGCTGTAGCTGCCGTACACCGCCAGGGTGAAGGCCTGGCCATCGCTGCGGCTGCCGTTCTCGCCCACATCGGTGCGGTCGCGACCGTAGCCCAGGCCGACGCCAAGGGCCAGGTCCTCACCGACCTGCAGGTCGCTGCCGAGGGTGACGCCGTCGGTGTTGAAGTCACCGCCGGCACTGCCGCGTCCGTTGGTCCGGCCGGTGCGGATCGTACCGCCCACCCACAGGCCGAGCGCTGCCTGCGCGCCAGTGCCGGTCGCGGCCGGCGCATCCAGCCCCGGTTCCCGATCGAACGGCTGGCGACGCTGGGCGTCGCAGTCACTGCCGGGCAGGCTGCCTACCGCCGGATCACAGCGCTGCGGCCCATAGGCCAGGCCCAGGTTGTTGCTGAAGCCGTTGCTGCGGCTGGCCCCATGCAGGCGCTGCATGCGCTGCTGGAAGTTCTCGATCTGCGAGGTCGCAAAGCGCCGCGCGGTATCGGCCTGCGCCGACAGCAGCCCGCGCACTTCCGGGTCGCGGGTCGGGTCCGGACGCTGGGTGACCTGCACGGTGTAATCGCGCGTGCCGGTGAAGCCAAGTGCATCGGTGGCGGTCACCGTGAAAGCGAACGCACCGGCTGCGGTGGGCGTGCCGGTAAGCGCGCCGGATGCGGCCAACGCCAGGCCGCCGGGCAGCGCGCCGGTGGTTACCGCGTAGGTGTACGGGGCGGTGCCACCGCTGGTGGAGAGCTGCTGCTGGTAGGCGTTGGCGAACAACCCGGCCGGCAGGGTCGACGGGGTCAGCGTCAGCACCGGCGCAGCCACGCTGAGCGTGTAAGCCTGGGTCACGGTGGCCGGGGTGCCGGTGGTGCTGTCGGTGGCGGTCACGCTGAAGGCAACCGTGCCCACCGCGGTGGGCGTCCCCGACAGGCGACCGCTGGCAGCATCCAGCGCCAGGCCCGCCGGCAGGGTGCCAGTGGTGATGGCGAAGGTGTACGGCGCTACGCCGCCGCCGGCAGCGAAGGCTACCTGGTAGGCGCTGCCCGCCGTGGTCGGGGTCAGGGCGCCGGCGGCCGGCGTCAGGCTCAGCGTGGGCGTGGCCACCTGCAGCGTGTAGTTCTGGACCACGCTGGCCGGGGTGCCGGTGGTGCTGTCGGTGACAGTGACGATCAGCGCGAAGCTGCCCGCCTGGGTCGGCGTACCCGACAACACACCGGTGCCTGTGTCGAACGCCACGCCGCTGGGCAGCGTGCCGTTCAACGCGTAGGTGTACGGTGCGACGCCGCCGGCAGCGGTGATCGGCTGCTGGTAGGCACTGCCCGCCGTGGCCGGTGACAAGGTGGCCGGGGTCACTGTCAGGGTCGGGCTGGCCACGTTCAGCACGAAGCCCTGGCCGGTGGTGAACGGACCGGTGCCGGTGCTGCTGTCGGTCGCCGAGGCCTGCAGGTTGAAGCTGCCGGCCTGGGTCGGGGTACCGCTGACGGTGACGCTGTCGACGGTGCTCGCGGTGATCGACAGGCCGGCCGGCAGGTTGGCCACCTGGTAGCCGCTGTAAGGCGCAGCGCCGCCGGACCAGGTGAAGGTCTGGCTGTAAGGCACGCCGGCCACCGCCGAGAACACGCTGTTGGCGCTGACGGTGATGGTCGGGGTGCCCACGCTGACCGTCACCGTGCCCGGCGCTGAAGTGCCGGTGCCGTTGCTGGCGGTGTAGGTGAAGCTGTCACTGCCGGCGAAGCCTGCTGCCGGCTGGTAGCTGATCGAGGTCGGGCCGGTCACCGTGGCGGTGCCGTGCAGCGGTGCGGTACCGACCGCCACTGAATTGGCCGCCCCGCCCGACAGCGCGAGCGTCACCGGCGCGGCCGGCGCACCGTAGGCCACCGAGGTGCTGACATTGCCAGCGACCGGCAGGCCATCGGCCACGGTGATCGCCATCGCGGTGCTGACCGAATACGGTGCACCCACGCCGGTGCTGCTGTCAGTGGCGGTAACGGTGAAGTTGAACGTGCCCAGCGTGGTCGGCGTCCCGCTGATCACACCGGTGCCGGCCAGGTTCAATCCCGGCGGCACGCTGCCGGCGGTGATCGCATAGGAGTACGGCGCGGTGCCGCCGCTGGCCGGGCCGACGGTGACGGTATACGGCTGGGCGAGCGTCGCCCCCGGCAGTGGGCCACCCGGCAGCACCAGCGTGGGTGCACCCACGGTGAGCACGTAGGCCTGCGCACCGGTGTAAGGACCCGGCGCGGCACTGGTATCGGTCGCGGTCACCGTGAAGGGATATGAGCCGCCAGCGGTGGGTGTACCGGAAAGCACCCCGCCCGCGCTCAGGGTCAGGCCCGGCGGCAGCGAGCCGGTGGTGACCGCATAGCTGTAGCTGCCACTGCCGCCGCTGGCGACGATGGTCTGGCTGTAGGCAACGGCGATCGCCGGAGGCGGCAGCACCGCCGGCGCGACGGTGACCGGCTGGTCATCGTTGAGCACGGTCACGATGCCCTGCGCATCGGCGAGGGTGGCATTGGTGGGTGCGGTCAGATTGACCGCGAAGGTCTCGTCGGCTTCCGGCGTGGTGTCGCCGTTGACGGTGACCGCAATGGTCTGGGTGGTCGCGCCGGGTGCGAAGGTCAGCGTGCCGCTGGCGCTGACGTAGTCGGTGGGCGCGACGGCGCTGGCATTGGCGGTGGCGTAGTTGACGGAGACCGTCTGCCCGCTGGCCGCCGACAACGTCACCGTCAGCGTGGCGGTGACCGTGCCGGCGTTGCCCTYGGTTACCGAGGTGTCATTGATCGACAGCGACGGCAGCGCATCATCATTGACGATCGTACCCAGGCCCTGCGCGTCGGCGACGGTGGCACCGGTGACGTTGCTCACATTGACCAGGAAAGTTTCGTTGGGTTCGTTGAACGTGTCGCCGTTGACCAGCACGGTGAAGGTCGCGCTGCTGCTTCCCGCCGCAATGGTCTGCCCGGTCAGTGCCTGGGCGACATAGTCGCTGCCGGCGGTGGCGGTGCCGTTGGCGGTGGCGATGTCGAAGCTGACCCCGCCCGGGCCCGCCGGCGCGTTGAGCGACACGGTGAAGGTGAACGCCGTGGTGCCGCTGTCGCCTTCATTGAGGCTGACGTCATTGATGCTCAACGCCGGCTGGTCGTCGTCAAGGATCGTGCCGGTCGCACTTGTCGGTGCGCCGACGCCATAACCGGTGCCTGCAGCCAGCGTCAGCACCACGGTCTCATTGGCTTCCACGCTGCTGTCGGCCGTGGGCGTGACGGTGATCGTCCCGCTGGTGGCCCCGGCTGCAATCGACAGCGGCGAGGACACCGCCGCGTAGTCGGTGCCGCTGGTGGCGGTACCGCCGACGGTGTAGGCGATCGACAGCGGCACTAGGCTCGGCTGGTCCAGGGTGACGGTGTAGACCAGCGGGGTGCCGCTGTCTTCGTTGACCGTGGCCGGGGACACCGTGATCGATGCCGTGGGCACATCGTCATTGAGGATCGTGCCGGTAGCGCTGGCCGGCGCACCGACGGTGTAGCCGCTGCCGGCAGCGACGGTGAGAATCACCGTTTCGTCGGCTTCCACGGTAGCGTCGGCGGTCGGGTTGATGGTGACCGTGGCAGTGGTGGCGCCCGAGGGAATGGACACCGTGGCGACGCCGCCGGTGTAATCCACGCCACTGGTCGCCGTGCCGCCGGTGGTCAGGTTGACCACGGTCGGCGAGGACAGGTTGAGGCTGCGGGTGACGGTGTAGACCAGGTTGGTCCCCCCATCCTCGCTGACGCTGGCCGGTGCCACGGCGATGCTGACGCTGGGCGCCGCGCTCACCGTCAGGGTGAAGTTCTCCACCTCGAAGTAGGTGCCGGTGCCGGTGCTGCTGTCGGTGACGCGGATGGTCACCGGATAGGTACCGGGGGCTGCCGTGGCGGTACCGCTGATCACCCCGCCTGCAGAGAGTGACAACCCGGTGGGAAGGCTGCTGGCTTCCATCGCGTAGGCGAAGGGCGCAACGCCGCCGATGGTGGTCAGCGTCTGCGAGAACGCCACGCCCTGGATGGCCGTGGCGGCGGTCGGTGACAGGGTGAGGCTGGGATTCTGCACCGTGCCGCTGTAGGTCTTGTCGGCGGTGGCCGAGGTGGCATCGGTGGCGCGCACGGTGAAGGTGTACGCGCCGCGCTGGGTGGGCGTGCCACTGATCACACCGGCGTTGACGGTGATGCCAGCCGGCGGGGTACCGGCTTGCAGCGTGAAGGTATACGGTGCAGTGCCGCCGCTGGCGCTGAGCGTCTGCGATACCGCCGTGCCGGCGGTCAGGGTGAGCGCGGCCGGTGCGACCACGATCGTGGAGTTGGCCGGGGTGATGGTGACCGCGACCCGGACAATGTCGCCATCGGTGTCGGAGAATTCGAAGACATCACTGGTGGCGGCGTCGCCGTTGTGACCGTAGTCGACGAACCAGCTGCCGCCGGTGATGCGCAGGTTGGCGGTGCCGTGCGATGGCAGCTGCGGGCCGTCCACGGCTCCCTCGCCGGCCAAGGCGATCGGATTGGCGCAGGCGGTGACGTTGATCGCCACGGTGCCGCCATTGCCCACGGTTGCCGACTGGGCCGGACAGATCGACGAGGTATGCGCGGCCCACGCGGCGCTGGACCAGCACAGCGCGGCGCAGAACAGGACGAACACGGTCGAGAAAACACGCGCGGTACGCGCGTATCGGGTACGGAGTGCCATGACCTTTCCCCCTTGGAAAGAATCCACCTGGATGCAGAACAACATCGAGGTGCGCGTCCCGTGCCGGCTGCCCCGGGAGCATGATGCTCCCGTCGTTCCTTGACGTCGCCAGCGGCAGGCATTCCACGCCTCCCCCCTTTGGCGCCATTGGAACAGAGTCCCCGTGTCGAAGAAAGGCCCCCAGCAACGGGACTTGTGAACAGCCTGAATGGCGTTCAGAGTAGCTGCGCGCCAGTCCGGCGCCGCGCTCAGCATCCAAGGGGGATCAGATGAGCGAATTCTTCATCGGCCAGATCATGATGGCCGGGTTCAATTTTGCACCCAAGTATTTCGCGCAATGCAACGGGCAATTGCTGCCCATCAACCAGAACCAGGCTTTGTTTTCACTACTGGGCGTGCAGTACGGCGGCAATGGCGTCACCACCTTCGGCCTGCCGGATATGCGCGGGCGCACGCCCGTCGCGTATGCGCTATCGGCCGATGGAGCATGGCAGCCGCCGGCCATGCAGATCGGTCAGCAGGCCGGGACCGAGAACGTGACCCTGTTGCCCACGCAGTTGCCTGCGCATGGCCACCAGGTCGTGGGCGTGGCCGCTGCCGGCGACAACCGCAACCCCACCGGGCGCACGTTCGCTGGCGGCGGCACGACCAAGCTGTATGCAGCCCAGGGTGGCGCGCTGGTTGCACAGGCACCGTCGTCGGTCGCCCCGGCAGGCAGCACCCAGCCCCATCCGAACATGCAGCCCTACGCCACGCTCAACTTCTGCATCGCGCTGCAGGGAATCTTCCCCTCCCGCAGTTGATCACGGGGCCGGCCGTTGCCGGCCATGCGTTACTCACAAGGAGCATGATCAGATGAGCGTACCTTTCGTCGGCGAAATCCGTATGTTCGGATTCAACCGCGTTCCCAGTGGATGGCTTGGCTGCAACGGCGCACTGATACCGATCGCAGAGTACGAAGTGCTCTTCGCGCTGCTAGGCACGACCTTTGGCGGTGACGGCCAGAGCACCTTCGCCGTGCCGGACATGCGCGGCCGCGTGCCGGTGCACATGGGCCAGGGCCCGGGGCTCAGCAATCGCCCGCTGGGCGTGGTGTCCGGAACCGAGTCGGTCACGCTGACCCTGCCACAGATGCCGGCCCACACCCATGCGCTGTCGGTCTCCAGCGGGGTGGCCACGCTGGAGGCGCCCGCCGCCACCGCGATACCGGGCGCCGTCAGTGGCGAGACCTTCTATGTCACCGACACCAACGGGGCGACCGCACTGGCGATGGAGGCGTTGGCCGTGACCAGCAGCGGTGGCAACCAGGCGCACGAGAACTGCATGCCCACCCTGACGGTGCAGTACTGCATCGCCTGGGCCGGCATCTTCCCGCAGCAGCCCTGACCCTTCCTTCGTTACGCCCAGAGAACCGACATGACCGAACCTTACATCGGACAGATCCAGCCGTTCGGCTTCAACTTCGCCCCTAACGGATGGGCGTTCTGCAACGGCGCTACGCTGGCGATCCAGCAGAACACCGCCCTGTTTTCGCTGCTCGGCATCCAGTACGGCGGCAACGGCACCGTCACCTTCCAGCTGCCCAACTTCAGCGCCCGCGCTGGTGGAGGGACGGGCACCGGCAACGGCCTGACCCCCCGCTCGATCGGCGACACGTTCGGCGTCTCCCAGGTGGCCTTGAGCACATTGGAAATGCCCGCACATGCGCACACGCTGACCGCGTTCGCGCAGACCGACACCAGTAAGCGCAGCGGCGTACCGGTTGCCGGTGGTGGTCTTTCCCAGCCCGGGTCCAACGCCGTCAAGCCCTTCAGCAATGCAACGCCGGACACGCCGCTGTCCCCGTCCATGCTGCTACCCAACAGCGGTGGCAACCAGCCACACAACAACCAGCAGCCCTACCTGGCGGTGAACTTCTGCATTGCCCTGCAGGGCGATTACCCTGCGTTCGACTGATGCTGCCCGCGACGCTGGCGCCGTTCCCTCCGGAGCGGCGCCCAGCGCTGGCCGGGGTCGCCGGGGACACCGGCTGGCAATGGCGCGCGCTGCGCGGCGATGACCTGCCCTGGCTGGTGCRGCTGTATGCGAGCACGCGCGAAGAGGAACTCCGGTCGGTGCCCTGGCCGGACGCTGCCAAGTGGCAGTTCCTGTCGCAGCAGTTCGTGGCCCAGCACCAGCACTACCTGGCCCAGCACCCGCGCGCGCATTACCTGGCGATCCTGCGCGAAGACCAGCCGGTGGGGCGCTTCTATGTCGATGAAGAAGGTGAGGAAGATCTCATCGTGGACATCAGCCTGCTGCCGTCATCGCGCGGCACCGGTATCGGCACGGCGGTGATCGGTTGCCAACAACAGGCCTGTGCGGGACGCGGTCGCGCGCTGCGGCTGCATGTGATGCAGCACAACCACGCTGCGTTGCGCTTGTACCAGCGGATGGGGTTTGTCGCCACCTCGGCGGCGGCGGCGGGCGAACTTTACCTGCCCATGCGCTGGGAGCCCACGCGCCGTCCCCTCAGTTGAACACGGCCTGGTACAGGAAGCCGGCACGTTCCTGCGCGATCGGCACCAGGAAGATGCCCACCTCGCCCACCCGCGCATGCCGCATCGGATAGATCTGCTGCGGAAAGACGATCGGCGCGCCATTGCGGAACAGCAGCGAGAACGGCGCACGTGCGGTATCCGCGCGCGTCTGCGGCAGTGGCCGCGCCTCGACCAGCACGAACTCCATCTGCATGCCATCGAACTCGGCGGCGAACGTCTCGTTCACGCAACCGGCAAAGTGTTCAAGCGTCAACAACTCCATGTCCCGTTCCCCAGTCACGTACCGCAGGCGTAGCGGCATCGAACATCCTCGCTGCATCGCGTGGCGCGCACAAGCGCCACGCGATGCACCGCGCGTGGATCAGGCCGCCAGCGCCGCGTCGATCGCCGCCACCAGGCGCGCATCGTCAGCCGGCACGTCCGGGGCGAAGCGGGCGATGACCTGACCATCGCGGCCCACCAGGAACTTTTCGAAGTTCCACAGCACGCCCGGCGCCGGGTTGACCACCAGCTCGGGGTACTTGGCCACCGCGCCCTGCAGCTTCTCGCGCATCGGGCCTTCGCCGGTGGCGGCCGGCTGGGCAGCGGTGAGCTGCTGGTACAGCGGATGCGTATCGGCACCGGCCACGCTGATCTTGGCGAACAGCGGGAAGCTCACGTCGTATTCCAGCTGGCAGAATTGCTGGATCTCCGCCTCGCTGCCCGGCTCCTGGGCCAGGAAGTTGTTGGCCGGGAAGCCCAGCACTTCCAGACCCGCGTCGTGCTTGTCGGCGTACAGCTTCTGCAGGCCTTCGTACTGGGGAGTCAGGCCGCACTTGGAGGCGACGTTGACCACCAGCAGCACCTTGCCGCGGTAATCGGCCAGCGAGGACGGCTGGCCTTCAATGGTGTTGACGGGGATGTCGTAGACGGTCTGGGTCACTGCAGGTTCCTTGCATTGGAAAAAGGGAGGCACGCGATGGCGATGCCATGGGAATGTCAGTCGACGCAGATCGTGCCGATCGCCACGCCGCCGTCGATGCGCTGACGGCAGCCGAAGTTCTGGCTGACATCGCGCTGGCATTGGCCGGTGGCCTTGGCGCCCGGTGCCACCTGGCCCTGCGCCAGACACTGGCCGGTGCACTCGGCTTTGGCGCTGCAGGTTTTGCCGGCATCGGGATAGGCCACCACGCACTGCACGCGCTGCAGGCGGCCCAGCGGCTGCAGCGCGCCGCCGCTGGCGGCGCAGTCGGCAGCCTGTTTGGCCGCCGTCGCGGCGGCCACCGATGCGGCGTCTTCGGGCGAGGGCGAGGTACTGGCGCAGCCGGCCAGGGCCAACAGCAGGGACAACAACAGGGTCAGGCGCATGCGGGCTTCCTTGAACGATCGGCAGATGCCATAGCATGCGCGATCACCTGCATGCATTGCATGTACGCCACGTGTCACTCCGCCGCGTCGGCCCGCTCGTCTGCCGCGCTGTCCTCGTCCTCGCCGGGGATCTCCTCCAGCAGCTCCTGGCTCTGTTCGGCGCTGAGCGACTCCACCCCGCGCAGGCGGCGTTCGATGGTGCGGGTCTTGCGGCTGGCCTCGCCGAGGCTGCGGCCGACGGTGCTGATCTGCTTCTCGGCCTTTTCGAGGATGCCGGCAAACTTGCCGAACTCGCTCTTGACCGCCCCGAGCAGGCCCCACACTTCGCTGGAGCGCTGTTCGATGGCCAACGTACGGAAGCCCATCTGCAGGCTGTTGAGCAGCGCGGTGACGGTGGTCGGTCCGGCCACCACCACCCGGTGCTCGCGCTGCAGCAGGTCGACCAGGCCGGGACGGCGGATCACTTCGGCGTACAGACCCTCGGTGGGCAGGAACATCACCGCGAAATCAGTGGTGTGCGGCGGCGCGATGTACTTGTCGCAGATCGACTTGGCCTGGATGCGGATCGCGCGTTCCAGCTGGGTGCCCTGTACGCGCACGCCGTCGACGTCGCCCTGTTCCTGCGCATCGAGCAGGCGTTCGTAGTCCTCGCGCGGAAACTTGGAATCGATCGGCAGCCACACCGGGGTGTCGTCATGCCCGCGGCCGGGCAGGCGCACGGCGATATCGACGATCTCGCCGCTGTCCGGGCGTACCTTCACCCCGCGCGCGTACTGCTCCTGGGTGAGGGTCTGCTCGAGGATGTTGTCCAGCTGCACTTCGCCCCAGCTGCCGCGGTTCTTGACGTTGGTCAGCACCCGCTTGAGGTCGCCCACGCCGGTGGCCAGCTGCTGCATTTCGCCCAGCCCGCGCTGTACCTGTTCCAGGCGGTCGGAGACCAGCTGGAACGAGGCACCCAGCCGAGCTTCCAGCGTGGTCTGCAGTTTTTCATCGACGGTGACCCGCATCTGATCGAGCTTTTCGGCGTTGTCGCTCTGCAGGCTCTTGAGCTGCTGCTCGAGCGTGGCGCGCATTTCGCCGATGCGCGTCTCGTTGCGCTGGGTCATGTCCTGCAGGCGCTGGCCCAGCGATTCGGCCAGGCGCTGCTGCGACTGTGCGGTTTCCTCGCGCCCCTTGCGCGCGTCTTCGGCCAGGGCCTGGCGCAGCGCGGCCATGTGCCCGTCGGTACGGGTGGTCAGCTCCACCAGCTGTTGGCCGAAGGCTTCAATGCGGGCCTGCTGCTGATGGCCGAAGACCTCCAGTTGTGCGCGCATGTCCTGCAGGCGCAGGGCCAGCAGTTCACCGGTGCGCTGTTGGGCCTGGGTGCCTTCCTCGCGGGCCTTGCGCGCGTCTTCGCCCAGCGCGTCGCGCAGCAGGTCCAGGCGCTGGTCGGTGCGGGTGGACAGCTCGGTCAGCGCGCGGGCGAAGGTCTCCAGCCGCGCATCCTGCTGCCGGCCCAGGCCTTCGAGCTGCTCGCGCAGTTCGCTGCGGCCCACCCGCGCCTCTTCGCGCAGGCTCTGCTCCAGGCCGCCATGCTGGGAACGCCGCAGCAGGACCACCAGCTGCAGGACAAGGACGGCACAGACCAGGCCGCCGAGAATGAGGAATTCGGTTTGCATGACGGCAAGTGTAGGCTGAGCCGGTCTCATTGGCTGCGCCGGGCGTATCCATGTTGGAGCTGCACGGTACTGCGCGATGACGACTTCGTGCTGTGGGAGTCCAACAGCATCTGCCGCTACCTGGCCACCCGCGAAGGGCGGCACGACCTCCTGCCGCAGGCACCGCAGGCACGGGCGCGGGTGGAACAGTGGATGGACTGGCAGGCCACCGATCTCAACAACGCATGGCGCTATGCGTTCATGGCCGGCGTCCGCCGGCATCCGGATTACGCAGATACGGCGGCGGCGGCATCCAGCCTCGCGCAATGGCACCGTTTGATGGGCGTGCTGGACACGCAGTTGGCGCACACCGGTGCGCACGTTGCCGGGCCCGGGTTCAGCCTGGCCGACGTGGTGCTGGGCCTGTCGACCCAGCGATGGCGCCTGACCCCGGGCGACAAACCGGCACTGCCGGCCGTGGACGCCTGGTTCGCGCGCCTGCGGCCACGTCCGGGCTTCGCCCTGCACGTGGACAACGGCGTGCCCTGACAGCCCTCAGAGGTGGGTGAACACCTGTTCGCGCGGCAGCCGCGACTTGGGCAGGTCGGCGTTGAAGTTGGCCTCGCTGCCGTAGCCCAGCGCCACCAGCACCACGCTGGTCAGGCCGCGTTCGCGCAGGCCCAGCTCGGCATCCAGCACCGCGGCATCGAAGCCTTCCATCGGGGTGGCGTCCACGCCATGCACGCCGGCAGCCAGCAACAGCGTGCCCAACGCCAGGTACGTCTGCTTCTGCATCCAGTGCTCCACATCGCCCAGCGTATGCCGGTGCAGGTCCACGAAGTGGTGCAGTGCGCCGCGCTGGCCCTCGCGCGCTTCGTCGCTGGGGTAACGGCCATCGGCGGTTTCCTGTTCGATTATCTGCGCCAGGTAGGCATCGTCGATGCCGGTGCGGGTGGCGAACACGATCACGTGCGAGGCGTCGGTGATCTTGGCCGTGTTGAACGGCTGGTGGGGCTGGGTGGCACGGGCGATGCGCGCACGCGCCGCATCACTGGCAGCCACCAGGAAATGCCAGGGCTGCGAATTCACCGACGAGGGCGCGTGGTGCAGCACGTCGAGCAGATCGTGCAGCACCGCTGGCGGCAGYGCGCGAGTGGGGTCGTAGGCCTTGGTGGTGTGGCGGCGGCGCGCCACCGGTGCGAGGGTCATGTGGATCGGTTCCGTGGGGGATACAGGGGTGCGGGGTGCAGGGGGACTCAGAAGCCTTCGAGGACCAGCTTGCCGCGCGCGCGCTGGCTCTCGATCAGTGCATGGGCCTGGCGCAGGTTGGCGGCATTGATGCGGCCGTAGTGCTCGCCCAGGGTGGTGCGCAGCACGCCGGCATCGACCAGCGCGGCGACACGTTCGAGCAGGTCGTGCTGACGCTGCAGGTCCGGGGTGTTGAAGCTGGAGCGGGTGAACATCGACTCCCAGTGCAGCGACAGGCTCTTGCGCTTGAGCGCCATCACATCCAGCTGGCCCGGATCGTCGATCAGCGCCAGCCGGCCCTGCGGCGCCAGCACGGCCACAATCTGGTCGTAGTGCTGGTCGGTGTGGGTGAGGCTGGCCACGTGCGCGACGGCGTCGATGCCCAGACGCTGCAGGCCATCGGAAAGCGGCTGCGAATGATCGATCACATGGTGGGCGCCCAACGCATACACCCAGTCCTGGGTCTCCGGACGCGACGCGGTGCCGATGACGGTCAGCTGCGTCAGCTGACGCGCCAACTGGATCAGGATCGAACCCACGCCACCGGCGGCGCCGATCACCAGCAGGGTCTGGCCTTGGCCACCGCCCTCGGGGATGCACAGCCGATCGAACAGCAGCTCCCAGGCGGTGATCGCGGTCAGCGGCAATGCCGCAGCGGCGGCATCGTCCAGGCTGGCCGGCTTGTGCCCGACGATGCGCTCATCCACCAGCTGGTACTCGGCATTGCTGCCCGGACGGCCGATCGCCCCGGCGTAGAACACCGCATCGCCGGGCTGGAACAGGCTGACCTCGCTGCCAATCGCGTCCACGATCCCGACCGCATCCCAGCCGAGCACGCGCGGTTCGTCCACGGCCACGCCGTTGCGCACCTTGGTATCGACCGGGTTGACCGAGATCGCCCGTACTTCCACGCGCAGGTCACGCGGGCCGGGGCTGGGGATCGGCAGGGTAATGTCCTGCAGCGCGCGCGGGTCGCTGATCGGCAGGCCGTGCTGGGTATAGGCGATTGCTTTCATCGAGGGCAAGTCCGTTCGGGAAGACCCACAGCCTGCGCTTCACCCCGGCCGGCAGAAAGGCGCAAAATCGGGCAGCACTTTCACTGCAGGAATGAAAATGGTCCGCATCGACGACCTGGGGCTGTTCGTGCGTACGGCGGCGCTGGGCAGCTTCTCCAATGCCGCCCGCGAGGCCGACCTGCTGCCCGGCCAGGTCGCCGCGGCCGTGGCGCGGCTGGAACGCGAGCTGGATCTGCGCCTGTTCGTGCGCTCCACCCGCAGCCTGCGCCTGACCGCCGAAGGCGCGCTGTACCTGCCCTATGCGCAGGAGGTGCTGGCCACCCTGAGCGAAGGCCAGGCGCGGGTGCGGGGCGAGGACGCCGAGCTGCGCGGCGTGCTGCAGGTGGCCGCGCCGTCGGACCTGGGCCGCAACGTGCTGCTGCCGTGGTTGAGCGAATTCCGCGCGGCGCATCCCAGGCTGCAGCTACGCCTGCACCTGTCCGACCAGGTTGCCGATGTGTTCCGCGACCCGGTCGACATCGCTTTCCGGCTCGGTCGCTTCGACAACGCCAGCTACGTCGCCCTGCCGTTGCTGCCGGGCAACCGCCGGGTACTGGCGGCCTCTCCCGATTACCTGGCCCGGCACGGCGCGCCAGCCACCCTGGAGGCGCTCAAGGACCACCACTGTCTGCTCTACCAGCTGGCCGGCCGCGCCTACGACCGCTGGAACTTCGAGGTTGATGGCCGCCGGGTGGTGGTGCCGGTGCGCAGCAACATGGTCTGCGACGATGCCGATGTGGTGCGGCGCTGGGCCGTGGCCGGCGAAGGCATCGTGTTCAAGTCCTGGCTGGATGTGTGCGGGGATGTCCGCGCCGGCCGCCTGCAGGTGCTGCTCGGTGGCGCCGGCGACAGCCTGCCGTTGAACCTGGTGTGCCCGCATCGCAAGCAGTTCTCCCCGGCCATCCGGCAGCTGCATGCGATGTTCGAACAACGCCTGCAACCGCTGCTGAAGGATCTGCCCCGCCTGCCCGGCTGACGCTATCGGTGGACCGGGCCGTGCCGGACAATGGCGCACCCCCGTAGTCGAGTCGCCGCCATGCCGTGGATGGGCATCCAGGACCTGTGGACCTTTGTCGCTGCCGTGCTGGTGTTCCTGGCATTGCCGGGCCCGGGTACGTTCACCCTGCTCACCGCGACCGGTCGCGGCGGGGTACGCGGCGGTTACACCGCGCTGTTCGGTCTGCTGCTGGGCGACCAGATCCTGATGTGGCTGGCGGTGGCGGGCGTGGCCGCGCTGCTCAAGGCCAACCCGCTGGTGTTCCACGCGGTGCAGTACCTGGGCGCGGCCTACCTGGTGTGGATCGGCATCGGCCTGCTGCGCCGGCCCCGCAGCAGCGGCGAGGAAGGCGGCATCCGCCTGCAACCGGGCCACTACTTCCGCCAGGCCGTGCTCATCAATCTGCTCAACCCGAAAGCGATCATCTTCTACATGGCGTTCCTGCCGTTGTTCATCGATCCGGCGCGGCACCAGGGCGTGGCAACGTTCGCGACCATGGCGGTGATCATCTTCGTGCTGGGGCTGGCGTACTGCTCGGTGCTGATCGGAGTAGGCAACCTGTTGCGTCGTAGGATTCTCCAGCATCCGCGTGTAGGGCTTTTGCTGAGACGGGTTGCCGGCATCTTCCTGGTCGGGTTTGGCGTGCGCCTCGGCGTCAGTGGCTGAGGCGCTGCCCTGCGTAGCGATGCGCGGCGTGGCGGATGGCGTGGGCAGAAACGCGAATAGGTAGCATCATCCAAGCAAGATCTTTCAATCGATAACTTGAGATTCCGCGTGACGCCCTCGGGGTGTCCAATCGGTGCCAACGGTCGCGGTCACCGCGTCCACGCGGAGATCCGATGTCCCCGGTGTATTTCGTCCAGCACGTATCCGGCCACGATGAGCGCCTGCTCGGCATGGCCACCGGCCGCATCGATCTGGGCCATCCGGCGGTCGGTCGCATCCTCGCCGGCCTGCAGCCGCTGGACCGGATCGATCTGCGCACCTCCCGCTTCGACTGCCACGCCAGCCTGGTGCTGGCCCTGCGCCGACACATCGACCATGCCGAACGCATCGCCAACGGCTGGCGCCTGTTCGATGCCGACGGCAGGCTGCGCTGCAAGCGTTTCCCGGGCGATGCGCAGGTGATGTTTCCGCATGGGCTGCCCGATGGCGACCACTGGCTGCGAACGCTGCTCCAGCCCGGCTCGCCGGCGCGCTCGGACTGAGCGGGTCAGCGCGCGTGCATGGCCTGCCGCAGGTGATCGATGAACACCCGCAGCTTGGGCGCCATCTGCTCGCGCGCCGGGTAGTACAGGTGGAAACCGGCAAACGGCTGCTGCCAGTCCTGCAGTACGCATTGCAGCCGTCCGGCGGCGAGGTCATCGGCAAACAGCGCCTCGAATCCCTGTGCCATGCCCAGCCCGGCGCGCACCGCGGCATGGATCAGGCCGGCATCGTTGAAGACCAGCCGCCCCGCCACCTCGACCTCCACGTCGCGCCCCTCGCGGGTGAACTCCCAGGGCATCCGGCGGCCCGTGCTGAGCCGGTGCACGATGCACTCGTGGGCGACCAGTTCGGCCGGCGTGGCGGGCACGCCGTGGCGGGCAAGGTAGGCCGGCGTGGCCACCACCACCTGGCGCTCGAGTGGCCCGATCGGCAACGCGATCATGTCGCGGGCCAGGCTCTCGCCCAGCCGGATCCCGGCATCGAAGCCGCCGGCAACCAGATCGGCCAGCGCCGGCTCCACGAACAGTTCCACCTCCACCTGCGGGTACAAGGTGAGAAAACCGGGCAGGTGCGGCAGTACCAGCAGCTCGGCGGCGATGCGCGGCACATTGATGCGCAGCTTGCCCGCCGGGACATCGCGCACGCTGTCCAGCGCGTCGAAGGCGGCATCGATCTGGGCCAATCCCACCCGCACCCCCTCCAGGAAGCGCGCCCCGTGTTCGGTGAGACCCACGCGGCGCGTGGTCCGGTGCAGCAACCGCACGCCCATGCCCGCCTCCAACGCGCGCACGGTCTGGGAGAGCGCCGACGGCGACACGCCGAGCTCGTCGGCGGCGCGGGTGAAGCTGGCATGGTGGGCGACGCGGGCGAAGGCGACCACCGCCGGCAGGGGACGCTGGGGATTCATTGTGAAGCCTGGCTTCAAGGAAGATGCAGGAGCAGCCAGTTTATCCACATGGTCCACGGGAGGATGCTGGGCACCCGGCGACCTCCCATGCCATCTGCATAACGGGCGCCGGACCAGTCCTGTTTCCCTTCCCCGGAGCTTCCCCATGCAGACCCGCACCCTTGGCCGCCACGGCCCCACCGTTTCCGCACTCGGCCTGGGGTGCATGGGCATGAGCGCCTTCTACGGCGGGCGCGGCAGTGACGCAGACGCCATCGCGGTGATCCATCGTGCGCTGGAACGCGGCGTGACCCTGCTCGATACCGCCGACATGTACGGCCCGCACACCAACGAGGTGCTGGTCGGCAAGGCAATCGCCGATCGCCGCGACCAGGTTTTCCTGGCCACCAAGTTCGGGATCAAGCAGGAACCCAGCGACAGCGCCGCACGCAGTGTCGATGGTCGCCCGGAGTATGTGATCGCCGCCTGCGAGGCCAGCCTGCAGCGACTGGGCGTGGACCACATCGACCTGTACTACCAGCACCGCGTGGACGCCAGCGTGCCGATCGAAGACACCGTCGGCGCGATGGCGCGGCTGGTCGAGCAGGGCAAGGTGCGCTTCCTCGGGCTGTCCGAAGCGTCGGCGGCCACCATCCGGCGCGCCCATGCGGTACATCCGATCACCGCCGTGCAGACCGAGTTCTCGCTGTGGTCGCGCGATCCGCAGGACAACGGCGTGCTGGAGACCGTGCGCGAGCTGGATATTGGCTTCGTGCCCTACTCGCCGCTGGGCCGTGGCTTCCTCACCGGCGCCATCCGCAGCCTGGCCGACGTCGATGCAGACGACTACCGCCGCCAGTCGCCGCGCTTCCAGGGCGACAACTTCAACCGCAATCTGGCGCTGGTCGATGCGGTCACCGCGATGGCACGCAGCAAGGGCATCACCCCGGGGCAACTGGCCCTGGCCTGGGTGCTGGCGCAGGGTGAGGACCTGGTGCCGATCCCCGGCACCAAGCGGATCGCCTACCTGGAMGAAAACCTCGGCGCGCTGCAGGTGCAGTTGAGTGCGGCGGAGCTGGCGCAGATCGACGCGATCTTCCCGGCCAACGCCGCCGCCGGCCAACGCTACGCGGCAGCGGCGATGGCGATCTTGAATCGCTGAGGGTGCGCCCACCCGCCCCGGCAATACACCGGGGCGGATGGGGGACAATGGCGCGCCCTTCGCCCGAACGGACCTCCACCATGCGCTGGCTTGCCCTGCTCCCCCTGCTGCTGGGCGTCGCCCCAGCCCACGCCGATGAGGTCCGCTGCCTGACCGGCGGCAACGCCGACCAGATCCACTTGGAGTGGAAGCTGCCCGAGGGCGACACCGGCGCAACACCGGTGAGCTTCGTGCGCTACGCCGGCAAGACCCAATGGCTGCGCCTGACCCGGCTGTCCAACGAAGGCAGCGAGATGGCCGAAGGCCGTCCCTGGCAGTTCGACGCGGTGTGGGAAGAGCACCTGGACGGCAAGGTGACCGGGCAGTACGCGATCACCACCCAGGGTGCACGCATTTACGGCTTCGATTACACCAACGCGCGCAACGGGCGGCAGACGCGCTTCAGCGAAGACATCGGTGCGATGACCGACAGCGGCTGCCACTGGGACTGACCGGGTGTCGGCCACGTTTGTGCCGGTWTCGTCACCCCAATCCCAGTCAGGTGCACAGCGCGCCCACGTGGGACGCTTGGCAGTAGTAATGCTGCACCGCGTTCGGTAAAACTCGCAGACTTGTCGTTAACAGTCATCCACCGCGAGGCCCCATGTCACTGCTCCGGCGCAAGTCCCTTGACCAAGTCACCGTCCATGAAGCCGGCAGGCGACTGGTTCCGACCCTGAGCTGGCCGCACCTGATCGCCTTGGKTATCGGTGCGATCGTGGGCACCGGCATCTACACCCTGATCGGGGTGGGCGCCAACCTGGCCGGCCCGGCCGTGCTGATCTCCTTTGCCATCGCCGGTGCGGTCTGCGCGTGTGCGGCGCTGTCCTATGCCGAACTGGCCACGATGATGCCGGCGGCCGGCAGCGCCTACACCTACAGTTACGCCGCGCTCGGCGAGACGGTGGCGTGGGTGGTGGGCTGGAGCCTGATCCTGGAGTACTCGCTGGTGGTGAGCACGGTGGCGGTCGGCTGGTCCGGCTACGCGGTCGGCTTCCTGCATGGCTGGGGCATCGACCTGCCGTTGACGCTGACCGCCGGGCCGCACGTGGAAGGCGGCTTCATCAACCTGCCGGCGGTGCTGATCACCTTCGTGGTGGCCGGCATGCTGATGGCCGGCACCAAGGAAAGCGCCACCCTCAACGCGATCCTGGTGGTGGTCAAGATCATCGCGCTGACCGTGTTCGTGGCCATTGCCCTGCCGCACTTCGACACCGGCCACATGGAGCCGTTCATGCCGTTCGGCTTCGCCAAGTCGGTGGGTGCCGATGGCGTCGAGCATGGCGTAATGGCTGCCGCGGCGATCATCTTCTTCGCGTTCTACGGCTTCGATGCGATCTCCACCGCCGCCGAAGAGACCAAGAAGCCCGACCGCGACCTGGCAATCGGCATCATCGGCTCGATGGTCGGCTGCACCATCATCTACGTGCTGGTGGCGCTGGCTGCCGTCGGCGCGATGAGCTACACGATCTTCGGCCAGAGCGCCGAGCCGCTGGCGCTGATCCTGCGCGAGCTGGGCAGCCCGGGCGCGGCCAAGTGGATCGGCGCGGCGGCGGTGATCGCGCTGCCGACGGTGCTGCTGGCCTTCCTGTACGGGCAGAGCCGCATCTTCTTCGTCATGTCGCGCGATGGCCTGCTGCCGCGCGGGCTGTCCAAGGTCAGCGCGCGCACCGGCACGCCGATTGCGACCACGCTGTTCACCGCGGTGCTGGTCGCCGCGCTGGCCGGCGTGGCCCGCCTGGATGAAATTGCCGCACTGGCCAACGCCGGCACGCTGGCCGCGTTCACCGCGGTGGGCCTGTGCCTGGTGGTGCTGCGCAAGCGCGAGCCGAACCGCGTGCGCAAGTTCCGCACTCCGCTGGCCTATGTGGTCGGTCCGCTGGCGGTGATCGGCTGCGTGTACCTGTTCTTCAGCCTGCCGAGCAAGACCCAGCTGTATTTCCTGGCCTGGAACATCC
The DNA here is from genome assembly GCF_056400545.1 of Stenotrophomonas sp. P5_A8. Classification (NCBI taxonomy): domain Bacteria; kingdom Pseudomonadati; phylum Pseudomonadota; class Gammaproteobacteria; order Lysobacterales; family Lysobacteraceae; genus Stenotrophomonas; species Stenotrophomonas sp. P5_A8. Next base: position 19,367 of record NZ_JBFULB010000037.1, read on the forward strand.
TGGGCCTGGTCGCCTACTTCGCCTACGGGCGTCGCAATGCGGTGCTGGGCAAGCAATGAGGCATCGCGCCGTCTGACCTTCGGGGCGGCACGTCGGTAGGAAAAGGCAGGCCCAAGGGCCTGCCTTTTTCTTTGGTTCTTCCCCCATCTGAGGGGAGCGTCTTGCTGCACGGGCCGTCGCAGCGTGAGCACGACGCTACGCGGGCGGCCGGGTGTGCAGGCCGCTGGGATGGGCTGGCGTCTCCGATCGGGCTGGTCGCGAGCGTGTGGGCCCCGTAGCAGCCGGTAGGCCCCTGGCGCAAATGTCCCCCGGCCGCGGAGCGGCCTCCTCCTTTATTTTGCCCAGGRGCCTASCGGCCGCTAMGGGGCTCGGCTTGCGGCACAAGCGGGGAGCGAGGATTCTCTGACGTTCGTCGGTGGGTCGGGCGCTGGGCGCCCATGCCCTTGGAGGCGAAATAAAGG
>NZ_JBFULB010000038.1:0-19787 GCF_056400545.1 Stenotrophomonas sp. P5_A8
AGTTACGATTGCGTTGCAGTTAATTATTTGCGCGAAGCAACCGGAGGCTTTGCCGACTTTGGCGGGAGCATTCCGACGGTCTCGCGGAAGCCTGACGCAGACTGCCCATAACGTGCCCGGAAGGCCCGTGCGAAGCTGCAACAGTTGTCAAATCCGCTTGCTGCGGCCACTTCGCCGATCATCATGTCGGTATCACGCAGCAGGTCGGCCGCGCGCTCCAGGCGCAGGCGCGCCGACAGCGATTGCGGGCTTTCCTCGTACAGGCTCTGGAACGTCTTGGACAGGTACCAGCTGGAGAAGTTGGTTAGCTCGGCCAGTTCACCAATGCGCACCACGCGGTGGCTGTTGCCTTCCAGGTACAGGCGCGCGCGCTGCATCCGCCCGAACACCTGGCGCTTGCGCAGGCGCGAGCGGCCGGGGCAACGCTGCACTCCGGTGGCCAGCGCGCGCTGCAGTGAGGCCAGGTGCAGCAGCACCGGGCGCAACGCCTGCGCCGGCTGGCCACTGGCCAGGGCATCGCGCCACAGCCGCAGGGCCACGCGGACTTCACCGCGGCTCATGCTGCCGCGACCGGCATACAGGCTGCAGTCTTCCAGTTCGCCGAGCGCACGCAGCGCATCCGGGGTCAGGCTCAGCCCGATGCACAGGCCATCGCGGCCGGCCTGGATCATCGGGCGCGATTCCTTCTCGAAGGCGATCCACTCGCGCTGGCGCAGACGGAAACGGCCTTCCTTGGATTCCACCCACGCGCTGCCACGCAGCTGCATCCATACGGTGAAGGTGGCGCCGGCGGTCTGCAGGCTGCCGAGCCGAGCCACGCCCAGGCAGGTGGGCAGCGGGCCGTCGTCGACGATCTTGTCCAGGGAAAGCGATTGACCGCGATCGGCGAGGGAGAGCTGACGCATGACTACACCGTGTTTGCCGTAACTGGGCAACCGTTTTGCCAAATCAGGTCGACCCGGTCAGGAAAGTCCTACGAGATTCATCCGAATTCGACACGAGGTCGATACGAAGGAATCACGAAGTTCATTTCCCTTTTGTAAACAAGGCGTTGGAGATCGTGGAGAAGACCGGTGCGGGAGCCTCGGGCAGTTCCATCACGCCGATATCGGCGCCGTCGGCCACCGCAAGCGCCACATACAGCGCGCTGCCATCGGCCTGCGCACTGAAGCCGTTGCCGGCACTCAGGCGATCGGCATCCAGGCAGTGCTCGACGCTGGGCGCGCCGACGTTGATGCGCGAAAACAGGGTGGCGCAATCGGCGCGATTGGACAGGTAGTCGACGCTGCCGTTGCGGGCGACGGCCCAGGTCCGATAGCGCCAGCGCGTCGGCCGGTCGTCGCTGAGCTGCCGGATGCTGTCGGCACTGAGCCGCGCATCGGCCGACCACAAGCCGCCGGCCGACAACCGCGTGAACAACACGCGCTGGGTGGCCGGGTCGAAGCGGGCCTGCGAGACCCCGTCGATGCTGCCGAGCAGCGTCCACGGCGAGGCGCGCCGATCGAACAACAACAGTCGCATGCGTTCGTGCGGGTCGCGATCGACTACCAGCAGGTGGTCGGCATCGCCCGCATACAAAGCCTGCAGTGGCTGGGCGACGGGTACCGGCAGCGCCACCACCTGCTCGTCGCGCGGGGAAACCTCGTAGATCACCGGATTGGCCTGCGCATCGCGCCCGGACACCAGCAGATGCGTGCTGTCCGGTGACCAGTCCGCGGCTTGGCGCGTCTCCGGACGCAACCCATCGACCGGGCGCAGCGATTCGGGCCGGGTCAAGTCGGCCCACCACAATCCGTAGTTCCCGGAGCGGTCGGAGGTGAACACCAGTTGCCGGCCATCCGGGGCCAGCATCGGCTGACCATCACGGCCGTTGGAGGCGAACAGGCGCTCGGGGTGGCCGGGCCGGCCCTCCTTGAGCGACACGCGGAACAGACCGAACTGCGCCTTGCGGTGCACGAAGGCCAGCATTTCGCTGCTGCGCGACACCGCCGGCGACTGCGCATCGTCGATGCCCACATCGCGCAGCGTGCGGGTCGGGATATCCAGCTCGTACAGCCGCGATTCGCTGTCCACGCGGCGCCCGAACACGATGTGCCGGCTGTCGCTGCGCCAGGCCCACCCGCGGATCTCGGCCGAATCGTCGGTCAACTGCTCCGGCACGCCGCCCGCCGCCGGCAACCGCCACAGATCACCGATCTGCGGATTGCGCACGAACACGATCCAGCGCCCGTCCGGCGAGTAGCGCGGGGCGTAGTCGAAACTGTCTTCGGCCACCTCGTAGTCCAGTGGCGTCCAGCGCCCGCTGGCGATGTCCAGGATGCGGATGCCACGGTGCGCGTAGCGCCCGGCCAGCGAGCCGAACAGCAGGCCGCGCCCGTCCGGTGTCCAGTCGAAGCTGAGCAGTTCGGTGCCATCGCAGCGGGTGACGTGGCGCACCGCGCCGCCGGTCGCGCTGGCAATCAGCACTTCGCAGCCGGCATCGGGACCAAAGCGGGCGAAGGCGATGTCGCGACCGTTCGGCGACCAGTTGGGGAAGCGGTCGGAGTACCCCTGCGGCGTCTCGGCCAGCAACCGCGCCGGGGCGTTGCCGGAGGTCTGCACTTTGATGCTGCTGCCCTGGCGGGCGCTGCTGTCGGCCTCGTAGGCCACCTGCGAACCGTCCGGGGACAACGTGGGATAGGTTTCAAACCCCGCCGTGGCGGTAATCAGCCGGTACGGTCGCTGCGGGCTGCCGATCACGCGGCTGCCGTCTTCCAGCACGCCGCTGGACGCGGCCGATGGTGCAGGACGTTGCAGCAGCAATGCGGTCAGCACCAGCAGCGCGATCATCATGCCAACGCCGAGCGCGAGCAGGACGTAGCGGCGCATCCGCCGCCACCGGCTGCGGAGGGATCCCGTGGCGGGCGCGGCCACTTCGGCAGGCACGTCCAGTGCTGCGGTGTCGTCGCGTTCGATGAACGTCACCGCCTCGGCAGCCGGCGCCGCATCGACCGCTCTCACCGGCACGAGCAGGCGATAGCCGGTCTTGGCAATGGTTTCGATGTAAGGCGTGCCCGTGACATCGTCGTTGCTGAACGCCTTGCGCAGCTGTGTCACTGCCTGGGTCAGCACGTCATTGGTGGGCAGCGTGTCCGGCCATACCTCGGCGAACAGTTCATCACGGGTGACCACCGCACCCGGCGCGCGCATCAGCGCCTTCAACACACCCAATGCCTTCGGCGTCAGCCGTCGCGGACGACGCGCACCGGGCACCGTGACCTCGCGGGAGGACAACGTGACGGTGCACTCGCCGATCCTGATCACATCGGCTGAAGTTGGCTCACTAAAGGGGCTGATCATTCCGGTGGTACGAGTGAATGCAGGACAACAGGAACGCAGCATCCATCGCAACCGAACACCGATCGAACGAACCGCCAGATTCCGCACATGCCATCAGCGCAAACCGCAAAAAAACTGAAGCGCGCGAATACTAGCCTATGGCGGTTAACTGCGCCTGTGCGCGTGGACAACATCAGGCCCTCTCTCGCCGACGAATTCACATAAATCGCTTCAGTATTCGCGCCTCCGGGCGCGAATTTTTTATCTGCGATTCAGTTTCGTCCACGGCGCAGCATGGTCAGTCCGACCAGCCTGGATACCACCAAAGCTACGTACATCACGCCTGCAAACTGCTCCAGCATGACCAATGCGCGTGCCTGCGGATGCACCGGCACCACATCACTCAACCCCACCCCGGACAGCAAGCTGAAGCTGAGATAAAGCAGCTCCATCCAGGTGCGCAGTTCGCTCTCGCTGGTGGCCATGAAACTGCCCGGATACCACTGCTGGCAGACCGAGAATGCGAACGCGAAGGCCCATGCCAGCAAGGTGAATGTCGCACCGGCGGCGAACAGCTCGTCGCGGGTGACTTTGTGATCCTGCAGCATGTAGGCGGTCAGGCTGCCAGCCGTGTAGAAATACAGGAGGCATTCGAGCAGCTGCGCGGTGATGGTCAAGGCGGGCTTGCCCAGCAGCGCACCGGCGATGGAGAAGACCACCGCCGGGATCGCCAGCACCAGCGCCAGCCACATCCCCAGCGGGCTGCGCCGCACCACCCACAACGACAGGCCAAGCACGGCTATGCCGAACGCGCCGAACAGCGCGCGGCTGGCACCGGCCTCGTCCATGGCCGGGTACAGCAGCACGCCCAGCAGTTGCACGGCCAGCAGCCATGCAGAAGGATGCCTGCGCGCGATGGCCAGCCATTTGGTGGTGCGTGCTATCGCCATCGTCTTCCCTCGCCCTGGCCGTGTGGCGCCGAGCTTAACGCGGAAGCCGCGCAGGCGAGATGAGCAGGCCGGGGCGCTGGCTCAGCGCCCCGGCCGCCGCGTCATTGCGGCCGATRGACCTCCGCACCGAGGTCGCGGAACTGCACCGACTTGTCGGCCATGCCCTCCTGCAGCGCGTCCTGTTCGGACAGGCCGTGTTCGGCGGCATAGTCGCGCACGTCCTGGGTGATCTTCATCGAGCAGAAGTGCGGCCCACACATCGAGCAGAAATGGGCCAGCTTGTGCGCGTCCTTGGGCAGCGTCTGGTCATGGAACTCCCTGGCCTTCTCCGGATCCAGGCCGAGGTGGAACTGGTCTTCCCAGCGGAACTCGAAGCGCGCCTTGCTCAGCGCGTTGTCGCGCACCTGTGCACCGGGGTGGCCCTTGGCCAGGTCCGCGGCGTGCGCGGCGATGCGGTAGGCCATGATCCCGTCACGCACGTCCTGGCGGTTGGGCAACCCCAGGTGTTCCTTCGGGGTGACATAGCAGAGCATCGCCGTGCCGTACCAGCCGATCATCGCCGCACCGATCGCGCTGGTGATGTGGTCGTAACCCGGGGCGATGTCGGTGGTCAGCGGGCCCAGCGTGTAGAACGGCGCCTCACCGCACTCGCGCAGCTGCTTGTCCATGTTCTCCTTGATCAGCTGCATCGGCACATGGCCGGGGCCTTCGATCATGGTCTGCACATCGTGCTTCCAGGCGATCTTCGTCAATTCGCCCAGCGTTTCCAGTTCACCGAACTGCGCGGCGTCGTTGGCATCGGCGATGCAGCCCGGGCGCAGGCCGTCGCCGAGCGAGAAGGTCACATCGTAGGCCTTCATGATCTCGCAGATGTCGTCGAAGTGCGTGTAGAGGAAGTTCTCCTTGTGGTGGGCCAGGCACCACTTGGCCAGGATGCTGCCGCCACGCGACACGATGCCGGTGACGCGTTTGGCGGTGAGCGGTACGTAGCGCAGCAGCACGCCGGCGTGGATGGTGAAGTAATCCACGCCTTGCTCGGCCTGTTCGATCAGCGTGTCGCGGAAGATCTCCCAGGTGAGTTCCTCGGCGCGGCCATCGACCTTCTCCAGCGCCTGGTAGATCGGCACGGTGCCGATGGCGACCGGGGAGTTGCGCAGGATCCACTCGCGGGTTTCGTGGATGTGCTTGCCGGTGGACAGGTCCATCACCGTGTCACCGCCGCAGCGGATCGCCCACACCAGTTTCTCGACTTCTTCGGCAATGCCCGACGACACCGCGCTGTTGCCGATGTTGGCGTTGATCTTGGTCAGGAAGTTGCGACCGATGATCATCGGCTCGCTTTCAGGATGGTTGATGTTGTTGGGCAGCACGGCACGCCCACGGGCGATCTCGTCGCGGACGAACGCGGGAGTGATGATCGTCGGGATCGACGCGCCGAAAGATTCGCCCGGGTGCTGCTTGAGCAGTGCGGCGTCGCGGAGCGCCTCCAGGCGCTGGTTCTCGCGGAGAGCGACGAATTCCATTTCCGGGGTGATGATGCCGCGCCGTGCGTAGTGCATCTGGGTGACGTTGCCGCCGGCAACCGCGCGACGGGGCTGCAGCCGCGACGGGAAGCGCACCGCGTCCAGCCGCACGTCGGCTTCGCGCGAACGCCCGAAGGCGGAGCTCAGGCCGGGCAGCGCTTCGGTATCGCCCCGCTCGGCGATCCAGGCCGCGCGCAGCGCCGGCAGGCCGACAGACAGATCGATGCGTGCCTGTGGGTCGGTATAGGGGCCGGAAGTGTCATACACGGTGACCGGTGCATTTTCCTCACCGCCGAACAGGGTCGGGGTGCGGGTCAGCACGATCTCGCGCATCGGCACCTGCAGGTCGCTGCGCGAGCCCTGCACGTGGATCTTGCGCGAACCGGGGATCGGACGGGTGACCGATTCGGAGAGTTGCCGGGCCTGCTGCTGCAGGGAGGAAAGCGCTGCGTTCATGACTTCGTCCTGGATCGAGTTCCGCACTGGAATAGGCGGAACGGACGAAGCGGCGGCGCACGGCAGATCGATCGCGGGCGGTCTTCGGGCGGGGCAGCCCTACGGCGCAATGCGGTTGCAGTTGCGAAGCATCCCTACGCCGGTATCAACCGGATCAGGTTCGAAGGGACTGTCTCAACCGTGGCCGTTCGGCCGCGGTACCCCCGCTTCGGGGCGAATTAGACCACAACGCGACGCAATCGGCGCAGCCGTCGGCGACACCCGGCGGGCATCGGCTTGAACGTGAACAAGGCAATGACGATCCATGGCCTAGAATGCTGCGGCGCGGTGTGACACAAACGCACGCCTCGGTGGCGCTCCGCATTGACCGGCAGCGACCGCCCTGAGTCGCCCCGGTGGCTCGCCCTGCCCCTTTCGTACGGAGAAACTCCTGCATGGTGTTTCGCATTTCCATCGCATTGATTGCCCTGCTGGTGCTGGCCGCCGGCCTTGCGCCGGGCCCCTTCAACGACATCGTCCAGAGCGGGTTGACGACCATCGTCCGCAGCACCGGCTGGCTGTACCTGCTGGTGGTGTTCATGACGCTGTCGTTCCTACTGTACCTGGCCTTCGGTCGGCTCGGTTCGCTGCGCATCGGGGGTGAAGACGCCGAGCCGGATTTCTCCAACGCCAGCTGGATGTCGATGCTGTTCGCCGCCGGCATGGGCATCGGCCTGGTGTTCTGGGGCGCGGCCGAGCCGATCTCGCATTTCGTCAAGCCGCCCGAAGGCTTGGCGCCGCAGAGCATGGACGCCGCGCGCGCGTCGATGCGCTATGCGTTCTTCCATTGGGGCCTGCATCCGTGGGCGATCTATGCGCTGATCGGCCTGGCGATGGCGTGGTTCCAGTTCAACCGCAACGGCCGTGGACTGATCAGCGATCTGCTGCAGCCGATCATCGGTGCGCATCATCGTGGCTGGATGGGCACGGTGGTGAACGTCGCGGCGGTGGTGGCCACCGCAATCGGGGTGGCCACCACGTTGGGCTTCGGCACGATCCAGATCGCGGCGGGCCTGCACCGGGTATTCGGCATCCAGGATTCGATTCCGGTGCAGTTGACCATCATCGCCGTGGCGTTCGTGCTGTACATGGTCTCCACCACCAGCGGGGTGAATCGCGGCATCAAGTGGTTGTCCAACTTCAACCTGGGCCTGGCCGCTGTGCTGCTGGCGCTGGTGCTGGTGCTGGGGCCGACCGGTTTCATCTTCGATACGTTCACCACCACGATCGGGTCGTACCTCAACTCGCTGGTGACGATGAGCCTGCGCATGTCGCCGTTCTCGGGCAGCACCTGGGTGGCGGACTGGACGATCTTCTACTGGGCGTGGTGGATTGCCTGGGCCCCGTTCGTGGGCTCGTTCATCGCGCGCGTCTCGCGTGGGCGCAGCATCCGCGAGTTCGTGCTGGGCGTGGTGATCGCGCCGAGCGTGCTGGGCTTCCTGTGGTTCTCGGTGTTTGGCGGGACGGCATTGTGGTCGCAGATCTTCGGCCATGTGGATCTGGCGCAGGCGCTGGGCAATGGCTATGAGACGGTGCTGTTCACGATGTTCGACAGCCTGCCGATGCCGATGGTGTTGTCGGTGATCGCGCTGGTGCTGCTGATGATCTTCTTCGTGACCTCGGCCGATTCGGCGGTACTGGTGCTGGCCACGATGTCCACCGAGGAAGCCGGCGATCCGCCGCTGGCGCGGCGCATGGTGTGGGGCGTGGCGATCGCGCTGATCGCCGGGGCGCTGTTGCTGGCCGGCGGCCTGAACGCGCTGCAGGGCATGATCACGATCGCGGCACTTCCGTTTGCGTTGCTGATGTTGGCGGTGATGTGGTCGCTGTACCGGGTGCTGGACATGGAGTACGCGCTGCAGCGGCGCCGCGCGCAGCGGGCGCGCCGGATGATGGATGCGTGGATCGAGCGTGAGATCGCCGCACAGGAAGAAACGCGGGATGAGGCCGCGCGGGCGCCGTAGCCTTGTGTTGCGCGTGGGTCGGTGGTTTGGGGAGAGCAGCCGAGCGTGGCTCGGCTCTACCTTGGGTGGGTCGCGAGTGTTGAAGGCGTCGTTTGCATCGGTAGTGCCGAGCCATGCTCGGCAGCAACATTCCCCAGCCATCAGCCCCCATGACAATGATCGCGGCAGCGCAGCCACGCATGGCGCGGCTCTACCGCGGAGATCATCAGCTGCGCGTTACCGGGCAGCCGACCAACGGTCGGCTCTACCTCAATACCCGGCGGCCTGCCCATCCTTGCGGCTTTCCGATGCGCCGTAATACACGCCGGTGTCCGGATCGCGCAGGATCGCCTGATAGCCACCGTAGGGGCCATCGGCAAACACTACCCGGTGGCCCTTGCGCATCAGCGCGCGCACCGTCTCGTACGGGAAGCCGGTTTCCAGGTTCACCTCGCCCCCATCGCTCATCGCCGTAGCCTGGCCGGTCGRCTCGGTCGAGCCTTCGTGCTGGATGCGGGGTGCGTCGCCGGCCTCCTGCAGGTTCATCCCGAAGTCGACCATGTTCATCACGATCTGCGCGTGACCCTGCGGCTGCATTGCCCCGCCCATGACCCCGAAGCTCATCCACGGCTTGCCGTCCTTGGTGACAAAGCCCGGGATGATGGTCTGGAACGGACGCTTGCCCGGCGCATAGCCGTTGGGATGGTCCTTGCGCAGTACGAACATCTCGCCGCGATCCTGCAGGATGAAGCCCAATCCCGGGGGCGCCATGCCGCTGCCCATGCCGCGGTAGTTGGACTGGATCAGCGACACCATCATCCCGTCCGCATCGGCGACGGTCATGTAAATCGTGTCGCCTTCTTCCAGCTGCTTCGGCGTGCCCGGCTGCACCTCGTTCAGGGCCTTGTCCATCGAGATCAGCGTGCGACGCTCGGCGGCATATGCCTTGGACACCAGCTTCGCCACCGGCGCCGGCTGGAATGCCGGGTCGGTGTAGAACCGCGCGCGATCGGCGAAGGCCAGCTTTTTGGCCTCCACGAACAGATGGACATGCTCGGGTGAGCCGAAGGCGATCTTCGAGAAATCGTAGCCTTCCAGCACGTTGAGGATCTGCAGCGCGGCGATGCCCTGGCTGTTGGGCGGCAGTTCCCACACGTCGTAGCCGCGGTAGTTGCTGCTTACCGGCTCGACCCACTCGCCGTGGTGGCTGGCCATGTCCTCATAGCTCAGGTAGCCGCCATTGGCCTTGAAGTAGCTGCCGATGGTCTGCGCGATATCGCCCTTGTAGAACGCATCGCGRCCACCGCGCGCGATCTGCTCCAGGGTGTTGGCCAGGTTCGGGTTCTTCCAGAGCTCGCCCTTGCGAGGGGCATGTCCATTGACGGTGAACTGCTCGGTGAAGCCGGGGTACCGGGACAGCTTGGGCACCGAGCGGTCCCAGTAATAGGCGATCACTTCGGCCACCGGGTGGCCCTCACGCGCGTAGCGGATCGCCGGGGCCAGGTTGTCGGCCATCGGTTTGCGGCCGAAGCGCTCGTGCAGCGCGAACCAGCCATCCACCGCGCCCGGTACCGACACCGGCAGCGGGCCGGTGGCCGGGATCTCCTTCAGCCCGCGTCGCTGGAACTCGGCCAGGGTCAGCGACTTCGGCGAGCGGCCCGAGCCGTTGTATCCGTAAAGCTTCTGGGTCTTTGGGTCCCACACGATCGCGAACAGATCGCCGCCGACGCCATTGCCGGTCGGCTCCATCAGGCCGAGCGCGGCATTGGCCGCGATCGCCGCATCCACCGCCGAGCCGCCGCCCTTCATCACATCCAGCGCGATCTGGGTGGCCAACGGCTGCGAGGTGGCGGCCATCGCGTGCGGGGCGATCACCTCCGAGCGGGTGGCGAAGGTGTGGCCGGTGATCCTGTCGGCGGCCATCGAGACAACCGGGAGAGCACACAGGACGGCAGCGGCCAGCAGGCCGCGGGCAAGACGTGAGGACACGGGGTGGTTCCTGAAGGTGGTAGCCCCGCGATAGTGGCGGCGAAATGCCCGCGACGACATCCCACAATGGTCATGGGCGGCCTCCGATCGACGCCGGATTCCGCGCAGAACCCACCTGCAAAATAGTGAATTCGGGTTCACCGGATCGATTTCAGCGGAAACCATCGTTGCGTGGCGGGCCTCTACGCTGGATGCAGGCGAAACCGTTGGAAATGTGCGCGCAAAGGTTGACAGCATCAAAACCGCTGTGGTTTTCTCGATCTCATGTTGCAGCGCACAGCCATCCGCGAATCCATCGAACACGCCGACACCGGCGGGGCGTCGATCCGTTCGCTTCTTGTCCTCGTACTTATTACCCAACCAACAGGTGCGGGACGGACCGGCGTGTAAGCAAGACTGCCAGGTATCCATCGAAACCCGCACCCACCCAGGTGCGGGTTTTTTCGTTTCAGAGCCCCTCGATTCCGCCTCCCCCTTTCCGAGTTGCCTTCCGCCATGACCCGCCAGCCCGCCCCCGCCGCCACACCCACCGCCCCCACGGCGGCGTGCGGCCGTGGCGCTGCGCACGCCACCCCTTCCCCTGACTGGCCGACGCGTCGCTGAGACCGTCGGCCTTTTTTTTCTTTTCGCCAAAGGACTTCCCCCATGAGCACCAACGACCTGCCCCAGATCAAGATCGCTGTTGTCGGCTACGGCAGCCAGGGCCGCGCGCACGCGCTGAATCTGCGTGAATCCGGTTTCGATGTCGTCGTCGGGCTGCGCCCGGGCGGTCCCACCGAGGTGAAGGCACAGGCCGACGGCTTCACCGTCAAGGCACCGGCCGAGGCGGTCAAGGACGCCGACCTGGTCGCCGTGCTGACCCCGGACATGGTGCAGAAGAAGCTCTACGAAGACGTACTTGCCCCCAACATGAAACAGGGCGCGGTGCTGTTGTTCGCGCACGGTTTGAACGTGCACTTCGACATGATCACCCCGCGCGACGACCTGGACGTGGTGCTGGTCGCGCCGAAGGGCCCGGGTGCGCTGGTGCGCCGTGAGTACGAGATCGGCCGGGGCGTGCCGTGCATCTGGGCGGTCTACCAGGACAGGAGCGGCAAGGCGGCCGAGTACGCGCTGGCCTACGCCGCCGGCCTGGGCGGCGCACGCGCCAACCTGATCCAGACCACCTTCAAGGAAGAGACCGAGACCGATCTGTTCGGCGAGCAGGCGGTGCTGTGCGGTGGTGCGTCGGCGCTGGTGCAGGCCGGTTTCGAAACGCTGGTGGAAGCCGGGTACCAGCCGGAAATCGCCTACTACGAAGTGCTGCACGAACTGAAGCTGATCGTGGACCTGTTCTACGAAGGCGGCATCACCCGCATGCTGGAATTCATCTCCGAAACCGCGCAGTACGGCGACTACGTCAGCGGCCCGCGGGTGATCGATGCCGGCACCAAGGCGCGCATGAAAGACGTGCTGACCGACATCCAGAACGGCACCTTCACCAAGAACTGGGTGGCCGAGTACGAAGCGGGCCTGCCGAACTACAACAAGTTCAAGCAGGCCGACCTGGAGCATCCGATCGAAAAGGTAGGCAAGGAACTGCGCGCCAAGATGGTCTGGTTGCAAATTCAAGCCGCGTAACCCGCGCGGCTCCCCCACCCGCTTTCGTAAAGGTCACCGCATGAACACCTCCGCACACAGCACCGCGCCCTGCAACGGCGCCCGCTGGTTGACGCAGGCCCTGGAAGCCGAGGGCGTGCATACGCTGTTCGGCTACCCCGGCGGCACCATCATGCCGTTCTACGACGCCCTGGTGGATTCGGGGCTGAAGCACATCCTGGTGCGCCACGAACAGGGCGCGGCGCTGGCCGCCAATGGCTATGCCCGCGCCAGCGGCCAGGTTGGCGTCTGTGTCGCCACCTCCGGCCCGGGGGCATCCAACCTGGTTACCGGCATCGCCGATGCGATGCTCGATTCGGTGCCGATGGTCTGCATCACCGGCCAGGTCGCCACCCCACTGCTGGGCACCGACGCGTTCCAGGAACTGGACGTGTTCGGGCTGACCATGCCGATCGTCAAGCACAGCTGGCTGGTGCGCAGCGTCGATGACCTGCCGCGCGTGGTCCGCGAGGCCTTCCGCATTGCGCGCGAAGGTCGTCCCGGGCCGGTGCTGATCGACCTGCCCAAGGACGTGCAGATCGCCGATGCCTCGCACCTGCCCGTGCATGTGCCGGCAGCGGTCAATCCCCCGTCCGCGCCGCAGGACGACGCGATCGCACAGGCCATTGCGGCGATTGCCACCGCTGAAAAGCCGGTGATCTACGCCGGTGGTGGTGTTGCCCTGGGCGATGCGGTCGAAGATTTCCGCGCCTTCGTCGAGGCCAGTGCCATCCCCACCGTGCTGACCCTGCGCGGCCTGGGCGCGCTGCCGCCGCAGCATGCGCACTACCTGGGCATGCTGGGCATGCACGGCACCCGCGCGGCCAACATGGCCGTGCAGGAGAGCGACCTGCTGGTGGTGATCGGCGCGCGTTTCGACGACCGCGCCACCGGCAAGTTGAACGAGTTCGCCCCGTTCGCGCGGGTCATCCACATCGATGCCGATGCGTATGAGATCTCCAAGCTGCGCAGTGCCGACATCGCCGTGCCCGGCAACGTCGGCAGCGCCCTGCGCGCCCTGACCGCCGCGGCGTCCATCCCGGCCAGCCAGGACGCGTGGCGCAAGCGCTGCGCCGGCCATCGCGAACGTTTCGCCGCGCGCTACGACGCGCCCGGCACGCACATCTACGCCCCGGCGCTGCTGAAGCGACTGAGCGAGCTTGCCCCGCGCGATGCGATCATCGCCTGTGACGTGGGCCAGCATCAGATGTGGGTGGCCCAGCACTGCCGCTTCAACCACCCGCGCAACCACCTGACCAGCGGCGCGCTGGGCACCATGGGCTTCGGCCTGCCGGCGGCGATGGGCGCGCAGTTCGCCTGCCCCGACCGCACCGTGGTGCTGGTCTCCGGCGATGGCAGTTTCATGATGAACGTGCAGGAGCTGGCAACCATCGCGCGGTGCCGCCTGCCGGTGAAGATCGTGCTGCTGGACAACAGTTCGCTGGGCATGGTGCGCCAGTGGCAGGAGCTGTTCTTCGCCGAGCGTTACAGCGAGATCGACCTGTCCGACAACCCGGATTTCGCCGCACTGGCGCAGGTGTTCGGCATTCCCGCTACCCGCATCGAGGCGCGTGATGACGTTGAAGGCGGCCTGGCCGCGCTGCTGGCCCAGCCGGGTCCGGCGCTGCTGCACGTGGCCATCGATGCACGGGCCAACGTGTGGCCGCTGGTGCCCCCCAACAATGCCAACAGCACCATGCTGGACGCCAACCCTGCCCATCAGCCCCAGGAGTTCCCCAATGCAATACCGGCTTGACCTGGTGCTGGTCCCCGCCGAGGGCGCGCTGCTGCGCGTGATCGGCATGGCCGAACGCCGCGGCTTCGCGCCGCGCGCGATCGCCGGCGCGCCCAATGCCGCCGACAACGGCCGCTGGCACCTGCAGATGGTGGTGGACAGCACCCGTCCGCCGGAAACGCTGTGCCGGCAGATCGAGAAAATCTACGACTGTGTGTCGGTGCGCATCAGCGCGCTGGAACCTGGAGTATCGGCATGAACGCCCGCACCGTTGCATCGGTGCCGGTACGGAGGTGCCTTCTTGGGCGTGCAGGGCGCACGAGGTGGCACCATCAAGGGACGCCGCCGCAGCGCGCACCGCACTGCGACGATCACCCTGGCCGGGTGCGCGATGCCGGCTAGCCGTACCCCGCAGGAACCGGAGGTAGGCGACGTAAGCGTCGCCGACGTGCTGGCCGCGCAGGCGCGGTTGCGTCGCTTCCTGCCGCCCACGCCCCTGCATTACGCCGAGCGGTTCGGGGTGTGGCTGAAACTGGAAAACCTGCAGCGCACCGGTTCCTACAAGGTGCGCGGCGCACTGAACGCGCTGCTGGCCGGGCGCGAACGCGGCGATGACCGGCCGGTGATCTGTGCCTCGGCCGGCAACCACGCCCAGGGCGTGGCATGGGCCGCCTACCGGTTGAACATCCCGGCGATCACGGTGATGCCGCATGGCGCACCCGCCACCAAGATCGCCGGCGTCGCCCACTGGGGCGCCACCGTGCGCCAGCACGGCAGCAGCTACGACGAGGCCTACGCGTTCGCCCGCGCCCTGGCCGACCAGCACGGCTATCGCTTCCTGTCGGCATTCGACGATCCGGACGTGATCGCCGGGCAAGGTACCCTGGGCATCGAACTGGCCCCGCACGCACCGGACGTGGTGATCGTGCCGATCGGCGGCGGCGGCCTGGCATCGGGCGTCGCGCTGGCGCTGAAATCGCAGGGCGTGCGTATCGTCGGCGCACAGGTCGAAGGTGTCGATTCGATGGCACGCGCGATCCGCGGCGATCTGCGCGAGATTACGCCGGTGGCGACCCTGGCTGACGGCGTGAAGGTCAAGATTCCCGGCTTCCTGACCCGCAAGCTGTGCAGCGCACTGCTGGACGATGTGGTGATCGTGCGCGAAGCCGAGCTGCGCGAGACCCTGGTGCGACTGGCACTGGAAGAACACGTCATCGCCGAAGGCGCCGGCGCATTGGCCCTGGCCGCCGGTCGTCGCGTCGCCGGCAAGCGCAAGTGCGCGGTGGTGTCCGGCGGCAACATCGACGCGATGGTGCTGGCCCAGCTGCTGGCCGACATCCGCCCGCGCCCCCCGCGCAAACCCCGCCGCCGCGCCAGCGAGCGCATGCGACCACCGCTACCGACCGTGCTCGCGACCCTCCCGAATACCGCTCCGAATCCTACCTCCGCCATCCCATCCGACATTGCCGTCGAGGAGACCTCCTGGTGACCATGCCCAACTCCCCCCGAATCAGAATTTTCGACACCACCCTGCGCGACGGCGAGCAATCGCCCGGCTGCAGCATGACCCCGCCGCAGAAGCTGGTGATGGCCCGTGCGCTGGCCGAGCTGGGCGTGGACATCATCGAGACCGGCTTCCCGGCCAGCTCGCAGTCCGACCGCGAAGCGATGACGCTGATCGGCCGCGAGCTGCGCCAGACCACCCTGGCGGTGCTGTCGCGCTGCCTGACCACCGATATCGAGACCTCGGCCAAGGCGCTGGAGGCGGCCGCCAACCCGCGCCTGCACCTGTTCCTGTCCACCAGTCCGTTGCATCGCGAACACAAACTGCGGATGAGCCGCGAGCAGGTGCTGGAATCGGTGCACAAGCACGTGAGCCTGGCACGGGGCTACGTGGATGACGTGGAATTCTCCGCCGAAGACGCCACGCGTACCGAAGAAGACTTCCTGATCGAGGTCGCCCGCGTGGCCGTGGCCGCCGGTGCCACCACCATCAACCTGCCCGACACCGTGGGCTTCACCACGCCCGAGGAAATCCGCGGCATGTTCCAGCGCGTGATCGCCGGGGTTCCCGACAGCGACCGCATCGTCTTCAGCGCGCACTGCCACAACGACCTGGGCCTGGCCGTGGCCAACTCGCTGGCGGCCATCGAAGGCGGTGCGCGGCAGGTGGAGTGCACCATCAACGGCATCGGCGAGCGTGCCGGCAACTGCTCGCTGGAAGAGATCGCGATGGTGCTGAAGGTCCGCAATGCCTTCTACGAGGAAGACACCCGCATCAACACCCCGCGCATCGTCGCCACCTCGCAGCTGCTGCAGCGCCTGGTCGGCATGCCTGTCCAGCGCAACAAGGCGATCGTCGGCGCCAACGCGTTCGCGCATGAGTCGGGCATCCACCAGCACGGCATGCTGCGCCACCGCGGTACCTACGAAATCATGCGCCCCGAAGACGTGGGCTGGGAGTCCTCGCAGATGGTGCTGGGCCGCCACAGCGGCCGCGCGGCAGTCGAACAGCGCCTGCGTGCGCTGGGTTTCTGCCTGTACGAAGAAGAACTGAAGCATGTCTTTGAACAGTTCAAGGCGCTGTGCGAACAGCAACGCGTGGTCACCGACGCCGATCTGCAGACCCTGATGCAGGGCAGCGCCACCCAGAACGGCTACCGCCTGGCCTCGATGACGATCAGCKACGTCGGCAGCCGCGCCAATGCGCTGGTGGAGCTGTCCGATCCGGACGGCAACCGCGTGGCCGAAACCGCGCAGGGCGATGGCCCCGTGGATGCGCTGTTCGGTGCGTTGTCGGCCGCCACCGGCGTACAGCTGATGCTGGACAGCTATCACGTGCACAGCGTGGGCATCGGCGCCGATGCGCGCGGCGAGGCCAACCTGAGCGTGCGCCACGACGGCGTGGAGTACGAAGGCACCGGTACCAGCCGCGACATCATCGAAGCCTCCGCACTGGCCTGGCTGGACGTGGCCAACCGACTGCTGCGCCAGCGCAACGCGACGACCGAGCAGCCCGCTGCGACCGCCGCAGCCTGAGCACCCCCATGACGCATCCCGAACCGCAGCAAGGCCAGTCCATGACCCCAGCTCCCCGCACCCTGTACGACAAACTGTGGGATGCCCACGTCGTCGTGCCCGAATCGGACAGCGCGCCCGCCGTGCTGTACATCGACCTGCACCTGATCCACGAAGTGACCTCGCCGCAGGCCTTCACCGAACTGCGCGAGCGCGGCCTGTCGCCGCGACGCCCGGACCGGACCAAGGCCACCATGGACCACTCCACCCCGACCCTGCCGGCCGGCGCCGACGGTAAGCTGCCGTACGCCAGCGCGGCGTCCGAAGCGCAGGTGGACATGCTCGCGCGCAACTGCGCCGCGTACGGCGTGGAACTGTTCGACCTGCAGTCGGCCAGCCGCGGCATCGTGCACGTGATCGCTCCCGAGCAGGGCTTCACCCAGCCGGGCATGACCATCGTCTGCGGCGACAGCCACACCTCCACGCATGGGGCGTTTGGCGCCCTGGCCTTCGGCATCGGCACCAGTGAAGTCGGCCACGTGTTGGCCACCCAGTGCCTGTTGCAGCGCAAGGCCAAGACGATGGCGATCACCGTCGACGGCGCCCTGCCGCTGGGCGTGGGCGCCAAGGACGTGGTGCTGCACATCATCGGCGTGATCGGCGTCAACGGCGGCACCGGCCACGTGCTGGAGTTCCGCGGCAGCGCGATCGAGGCGATGGACATGGAGCAGCGCATGACCTTGTGCAACATGTCCATCGAGGCCGGTGCGCGCGCCGGCATGGTCGCCCCCGACCAGACCACCTACGACTGGGTGGCCAACACCCCGCGCGGGCCGAAGGGCGCCGACTTCGATGCCGCTGTCGCCGCGTGGTCGCAGCTGCGCAGCGATGCCGGTGCGCGTTTCGACGTGGAAGTGCACATCGAGGCGGCCGACATCCGCCCCACGCTCACCTGGGGCACCCACCCCGGCACGGCCATCGCCGTGGATCAGCCGATCCCGGCCGCCAACGATGCTGCCGCGCAGAAGGGCCTGGATTACATGCACTTCCACGCCGGGCAGACCCTGGCCGGCACACCGGTGGACGTCGTGTTCGTCGGCTCGTGCACCAACGGCCGCCTGAGCGACATGCGCGAAGTGGCGCAGGTGCTGCAGGGCCGGCGCGTCGCCGACGGCGTGCGCATGCTGGTGGTGCCGGGCTCGGAGATCGTCAAGCGGCAGGCCGAGGCCGAAGGCATCCACGCCATCGTGCGTGCGGCGGGCGCGGAGTGGCGCGAGCCGGGCTGCTCGATGTGCATCGCCATGAACGGTGACCTGGTCGCCCCCGGGCAACTGGCGGTGAGCACCAGCAACCGCAACTTCGAAGGCCGCCAAGGCCCCGGCTCGCGCACGCTGCTGGCCTCGCCGATGACGGCGGCGTGGGCGGCGGTGAACGGCCGCGTGGCCGATCCACGTGAACTGTATGCCGCCCGGGAGGTGGCCTGATGAGCGGCTTCCGCACCCTGACCTCCACCAGCGTTGTGCTGGCCGAGACCAATATCGACACCGACCAGATCATTCCGGCGCGGTTCCTGTCCACCACCGAACGCGCCGGGCTGGGCAAGCACGCCTTCAACGACTGGCGCTGGCAGGCCGACGGCACGCCCAATCCGGGCTTTGCCTTCAACCAGCCGCACAACGCCGGGCGCAGCATCCTGCTGGCGGGCCGCAACTTCGGCTGCGGTTCCTCGCGCGAACACGCGCCGTGGGCGCTGACCGACCTGGGCCTGCGCGCCATCGTCAGCAGCGAGATCGCCGATATCTTCCGCGGCAATTCGCTGAAGAACGGCCTGCTGCCGATCGTGCTGGACGAAGCCGACGTGCAGACCCTCATGCAGCGGCCGAACGACGTACTGACCATCGACGTGGCCGCGCGCGAACTGCGCACGCCCGACGGGCGCGTCTACGCCTTCCCGCTGGACGGTTTCTCGCAGACCTGCCTGCTGGAAGGCGTAGACCAATTGGGGTATCTGTTGGGCCGTACCCCTGACATCGAACGTTACGAGAGTGAACATGCACGCTGAAATTGTGGTCTTGCCTGGTGATGGGATTGGTCCGGAAGTCGCCGCAGCGGCCGTGGCGGTGCTGGACGTGGTGGCCGAGCGCTTTGGCCACACCTTCGGTTTCCAGGAGCACGACATCGGGGGCATCGCCATCGACCGCCACGGCGAACCGTTGCCGGCCAGCACCCTGGACGCCTGCCGCAAGGCCGACGCGATCCTGCTCGGCGCAGTGGGCGGGCCGAAGTGGTCCGACCCCAACGCCAAGGTGCGCCCCGAACAGGGCCTGCTGGCGATCCGCAAGGCGCTCGGCCTGTACGCCAACCTGCGCCCGGTGCGTACCCACCCGGCCGCGCTGGGCGCCTCGCCGATCAAGGCCGAGCTGCTGGAAGGCGTGGACTTCGTGGTGGTGCGCGAACTGACCGGCGGCATCTACTTCGGCGTAAAGACCCGCACCGCCGACACCGCCAGCGATCTGTGCAGCTACAGCGTGGGCGAGATCGAGCGCGTGCTGCGCACCGCCTTCCGCCTGGCGCAGACCCGGCGCGGCAAGGTCACCTCGGTGGACAAGGCCAACGTGCTGGAGACCTCGCGCCTGTGGCGTGACGTGGCCGCGCGGATCGGCCGCGAGGAGTTCCCGGAGATCGCGCTGGAACACCAGCTGGTCGATTCGATGGCGATGCATCTGCTGGCCAAGCCGCGCGAGTATGACGTGATCGTCACCGAGAACATGTTCGGCGACATCCTCACCGACGAGGCCTCGATGCTGGCAGGCTCCTTGGGCCTGTTGCCGTCGGCGTCGCTGGGCGAACCCGGCGCGGTGGGTATCTACGAGCCCATCCACGGCTCGGCCCCGGACATCGCCGGCAAGGGCATCGCCAATCCCTACGCCACGATCTTCAGCGCGGCGATGCTGCTGCGGCATTCGCTGAGGTTGGAGGAAGAAGCCGCTGCGGTGGAAGCGGCCGTGCATGCGGCGCTGGATGCCGGTGTGTTCACTGCAGACCTGGCGGCCAAGGGTGCGGCGGTAAGCACCACCCAGGCCACCGACGCGGTGCTGGCGCGCCTGCGCGGCTGAAGACCAGCAACGCATGTAGAGCCGACCGTTGGTCGGCTGCGCTCCGTTCCTGGATTGTGTGC
>NZ_JBFULB010000039.1:0-19529 GCF_056400545.1 Stenotrophomonas sp. P5_A8
CCGCCACTACCCGATCACCACTTGTACGTGATCCGCCCGTACACGTATGCACCATTGAACCCATACGGCGAGTAGTTGCTGTACGGCAGCATGCCCCACGTGGAGTTCTGCAGATCCACGGTGCGGTCGGGGTACTCGTCCAGCAGGTTGTCCGCGCCCAGGGTGAGTGCCCAGTTCTCGCTCGGCTTGTAGCTGACCGWCGCATCCAGCACCCACGAGGCGTCGTACGTCTGGTCACGCAGCGCGGTGGCCGAGTTGCGCACGGTGAAGCTGCCGTAACGGGTGGCCGCCAGGTTCAAGTCCCAGTGGTCGCTGCGCCAGGTGCCGCTGAGGATGGTCTTGTCGCGCGGGTAGCTGTCTTCGATGCGACCGATCTCGTCGCGGCCGATCAGCGACTGGGTGATGCCCAGCGTGCCGAACACCGGCGGAGAGGCGATGAACTTCTTCACCTCGGTCTCGTTGTAGCTGTAGGCGGCGGTCAGTTCCAGCGTGCTGGCGCTGAAGGGGATGCTGTAGCTGGATACCGCGTCCACGCCACGGGTGCGGGTATCCACGCCGTTGGTGAAGTAGGAGAACGCGGTAACGCCCGGCAGCCCCAGTCCGCTCAGCAGCGAGTTGGCCGCCGCGTTGGTGGTGATGTTGGTGGACAGCACGATGCGGTCATCGATATCGATCTGGTACGCATCCACCGTCAGGTACAGGCGCTCGACCGGCTGCAGCACCAGGCCCACGCTGTAGGAGGTGGAGCTTTCAGCCTTCAGCGGGCTGGCACCCAGCGCCTGTGCGGCCAGGCTGGTGGTGGGGAAGGTGCCGCGTTCGACGAAGGTACCGTTGACGATCGTGCTGGTCACCGCCTGGTAGCTCTGCTGGGCCAGCGACGGCGCACGGAAGCCGGAAGAGGCGGTGGCGCGCAGGGCGACCTTGTCGGTGAACGCATAGCGCGCCGAGAGCTTCCCGGAGAACTTGTCGCCGAAGTCCGAATAGTCTTCGTAGCGGCCGGTCACGCCGGCGGAGAACTTGTCGGTGAGGTCCGCTTCCAGCCCGCCGTACACCGCGTAGTTGTGGCGGTCGTTGTCCACCGCGTTGACCGGGGTGAACCCACCGAAACCCTGCGCGCCGCTGCCGAAGTACGCATTGGCTTCGCCCGCGGACTGCTCCCAGTTCTCGCGGCGGTACTCACCGCCGAAGGACAGCGTCACCGGGTAGGCCAGGCCCCAGTCCAGCGACTTGGTCAGGTCGGCGTTGAAGATATCCTGGGTGTACTTGAGCGCACCGTCGTAGAACGAGCGCGGGCTGGTCAGGCCGAGGCTGTAGTTGATGCTGTTGCGGGTGTGGAAGTCGATCGTGTTCTCGCCGTGGTTGGCGCTCACATCCCAGGTCCAGCCGTTGTCGGTGTCGCCCTTGACCCCGGCCACCAGCGAGCGGTCCTTGGAGTACTGGTTGATCTGCGGCACGAAGCCGTCCGGGTAGGTCTGCGCCAGCAATGCGCCCTGGCCGCTGTTGGTGCGCGAGCGGTAGAACGCGAACGAGGTGATGTCGCGGTTGCTGGCCATCGCCGTTGCGTAGGCCGACACATGGTCGGTGAACTGGAAGCTGGCGTTGACCGAGGCGGCGGTGGCATCCACCTGCGGATCGCCGACCACAAAGGTGGTCTGGCCGATGTTGGGGAAATTGCCGGTATTGGGCGTGGTGCCCAGGTACGGGCCGGCGCGATTGCTTTCATCCTGCTGCAGGATCTGCCCGGCCACGTGCACGCTGCCGCGGCCGTCGGCGAAGCCGATCCCGGCATCGCCGGAGATCTGGTACTTGTTGCCGTCGCCGGCCGAGTACTGTCCCGCATCCACGGCCAGGCTGCCGCCGGAGGACGCGCCCTTGAGCACGATGTTGACCACGCCGGCGATGGCGTCCGAGCCGTACTGCGCCGAGGCGCCGTCGCGCAGTACTTCCACGCGTTCGATGGCCGCGATCGGGATCGCGTTGATGTCCACCGCCGACGAGCCGCGGCCGATGCTGCCGTTGACGTTGATCTGCGCCGAGGTATGCCGGCGCTTGCCGTTGACCAGCACCAGCACCTGGTCCGGCGACAGCCCGCGCAGCTGCGCCGGACGGATGCCGCTGGTGCCGTCGGTCAGCGCCGGGCGCGGGAAGTTCAGCGAGGGCAGGGCGCGCGCCAGCGCGGTGGCCAGCTCGGTGGTGCCGGTGGACTGCAGCGCTTCGGGGGTGATGATGTCGATCGGGGACTGCGACTCGGCCACGGTGCGGTCGGCGACCCGGGTGCCGGTGACGATGATGGTGTCCAGCGTATTGGCAGCGGTGCGCGCCGGGGCATCCTGGGCGCTGGCGGCAATGCTGGAGGCACCGAGCACGACAGCTACGGCGGCGGCGAGCGTACTGGTCTTGCGGTTCATCAGGGTGGGGCTCCGGTAGGAATGGCGCGGCACCGGAACGACAACTCGACGGCGTGAAGCAGGTCGGCGAAGGCGGGGTGTTGCGGTGCGCAATAAATCAATTAACGGGATATTCATCGCTTGTCAAATATCCGCAATCTTCACAAAAAACGTTGCAGTAGCAACCATTTACGTGAATCGGGACGCTCGACATCAGGGTCCCGGGGAAGCGCAGGCGGGGTCGTGGGAGAGAGGAACGCGACCCGCCGCGCATCCCGGGGCGCGTCAAGTATTCGTTAACGTTAGAATTACGTCGCAGGAAAGGTGCTCACCAGCACATTCCATTCCGTTATATGGACCCCCAAGATGATTTCCCTTCGTAACTTCGCCTTGCGCCGTGGCGAGCGGCTGCTGTTGTCCAACGTCGACCTGACCCTGCACGCGGGGTACYGCGTCGGCGTGGTCGGCCGCAACGGTGCCGGCAAGTCCAGCCTGTTTGCTGCCGTGAAGGGCGAGCTGGAGGCGGACAAGGGCGATGTCGACCTGCCCGGCAAGGTCCGCATCGCCAGCGTGGCCCAGGAGACCCCGTCGCTGCCCGACCCGGCGCTGCAGTTCGTGCTCGAAGGCGACACCGAGGTGGCTGCGGTCATGCGCGAGGAAGCCGCCGCGGCCGCACGCGAAGACTGGGAAGCGGTGGCTACCGCGCACCAGAAGATGGCCGAGATCGGCGCCTATGACGCCGAAGCCCGCGCCGGCAAGCTGCTGCACGGCCTGGGCTTCCCGGCCGAGACCCACTCGCGGGCGGTCTCCTCGTTCTCCGGTGGCTGGCGCGTGCGCCTGAACCTGGCCCGCGCGCTGATGATGCCCAGCGACCTGCTGCTGCTCGATGAGCCGACCAACCATCTGGATCTGGATGCGGTGTTCTGGCTGGAACAGTGGCTGCTCAAGTACCCCGGCACCCTGCTGCTGATCTCCCATGACCGCGAGTTCCTGGACAACGTGGCCACCCACACGCTGCACCTGCATGGGGGCGGTGCCAAGCTGTACCCGGGCGGTTACACCGATTTCGAGCGCCAGCGCGCTGAACAGCTGCGCCAGCAGCAGATCGCGCACGACAAGGAACAGGCCGAGCGCGCCCACCTGCAGAGCTTCATCGACCGCTTCAAGGCGCAGGCCAGCAAGGCCGCGCAGGCGCAGAGCCGCATGAAGCGCCTGGCCAAGCTGGCCGGCACCGAGGCGGTACGCGCCGAGCGCGAGTTCCGCATCGAGTTCTCGCCGCCGGCCAAGCTGCCGTTCTCGCTGATCCGCCTCAACCACGTCGAGGCCGGTTACGGCGCCGATTCGGTGATCCTGCACAACGTGGGCTTCGGCCTGGAAGCCGGCCAGCGCATCGGCCTGCTGGGCCCGAACGGCGCGGGTAAAACGACCTTGGTGAAGACCCTGGTGGGTGAACTGGCGCCGCTCAGTGGCGAGCGCGCCGCGCACCCGGACCTGCGCATCGGCTACTTCGCCCAGCACACGGTGGAGTCGCTGCACGAAGGGCAGTCGCCGATGGAGCACTTCCGCGACCTGGACCGGGATGCGCCGAACCAGGTCTTCCGCGATTTCCTCGGCAAGTGGAATTTCGCTGGTGACCGTGCGTTCGAACCGGTGGATGGTTTCTCCGGTGGCGAGCGCGCGCGCCTGGCGCTGTCGCTGATCGCCTACCAGCAGCCCAACGTGCTGCTGCTCGACGAACCGACCAACCACCTTGACCTGGAAATGCGTGAAGCCCTGGCCGAAGCCCTGGCCGACTTCGAAGGGGCGATCGTGATGGTCTCCCATGACCGCCATCTGATCGGGCTGGTCTGCGATACCTTCTGGCGCGTGGCCGATGGCGTGGTCGAGCCGTTCGATGGCGACCTGGATGCATATGCGGCGTGGCTGCGTTCGCGTCCGGCCGCGCAGGGTACCAAGCAGAAGATGGCCGCCGCCGCACCGGAGCCGGTGGCCCCGACCCCGCCGCTGCCGCCGAAGAAGCCGGTCAATCCGCATAAGTTGGCGGCCGCCGAAGCGAAGGTCAGCGAGCTGGAAGGCGTGCTGGCCGAGCTGGATCGCCAGCTGGCCGACCCAGGCAACTACGCCGATGCCACCCGCATGGCCGTGCTCGGCCGTGACCGCGAGGCCACTGCCACGCTGCTCAGCAAGGCCGAGCAGACCTGGATGGAGCTGCTGGAAGGGTAAGCCCGTTCAATGGCGCGGCGCGGTGGGTTATCCGCGCTTGCGTCAGGCAAGCCACGCATGGCGTGGCTCCACCGGTGGGGCACGCATTGCATCACCCCCGGTGCGTGCGATGTTGCAACCCTGACGGTAGAGCCGGGCCATGCCCGGCTGCTGTCGGCTCAGCGCGCAGGGTCCTGCATTTCCAGCCATTCCCGGAAACGCCGCGCCGCCTCGCTCTCGGCGCGCGAGCGCAATCGCGTCAACCAGTACCGCCCCAGGTCCAGGGTCTGCGCGAACGGTTGGACCAGCCGTCCCTGCGCCAGGTCCTGCTCGAACATCTTCAACGGCAACAGCGCCACGCCGGCACCGGAGGCTGCGGCACGGGCCAGGGTCAGTGACGAGTCGAACACCGGTCCGCGCGCTTCCAGCTCCGACGCGCCTGCCGCCTGCAGCCAGCGCGGCCATTCGTCGCTGCGATACGAGCGCAACATCGCCACATTGGCCAGGTCGCGCGGCTGCCGCAGCATCCGTGCCAACGCCGGCGCGCACAGCGGGGCGAACGGCGCCTCCAGCACCGCATCGCTGACCTGTCCCTGCCAGTCGCCATCGCCGAAGCGGATCGCCAGGTCCAGGCCTTCGCCGGCCAGGTCGATGCGGTTGTTGTGGGTCTGCACGCGCAGCTCGATATCCGGATGCAGCGCGTTGAAGTCCGCCAGCCGGGGTAGCAGCCAGCCGGTGGCAAAGGTGCCGACCACGCCCACGCTCAGTACCTGGCGGAAATGCCCGCCGACGAAGCGGTCCAGACTGACGGCGATACGGTCGAAGGCCTCGTTGAGCACCGGATACAGGCGCGCGCCTTCGTCGGTCAGCGCCACGCCACGCGGCAACCGGTTGAACAGCGACACCCCCAGCCGTTCCTCCAGCGCGCGGATCTGATGGCTCAGCGCCGCCTGGCTGACGCACAACTCCAGCGCGGCGCGGGTGAAGTTCTGGTGGCGGGCGGCGGCCTCGAAGGCGCGCAGCGCGTTGAGCGGCAACTGGGGGCGGATCATCCGTCGAGCCGTGAGCAGGGGTGATGCATCATGGCATCTGCAGACACCCGCTGTGCCCGTGATGGCGGAAATGACCTTGATTGCGGACCCCTTCGCCAGGTGCGCCCGGCCAAGCCATTAGTTTGAATCATGTGTCTCACTGGAAATGATCGCTGTTCACCCGTGCCAGCGCTGGCAATACTCCCTCCTCCAACAAGGAGAACCTGCATGCTTGCTCGACGACAGTTCCTGCAATGGACCGGGGCCGCCGCCGCCTCGGCGCTGGCCGCCACCGCGCTGGCGAAGATGCCGCCGTCGGCATCGGCCGCAGCGCCGATCGCCGCCGCCGGGGACTTTGCGGCATTGGAAGCGGCCAGCGGCGGTCGGCTCGGGGTGACCGTGCTGGATACCGCTACCGGGCAGCGCATCGGCCACCGCCAGGATGAGCGCTTCCCGATGTGCAGCACCTTCAAGTTCGTGTTGTGTGCGGCCGTCCTGCGCCAGGTCGATGCCGGGCGGCTCACCCTGGATCAGCGCGTGCCGGTGCGCCAGCAGGACATGCTCTCGCATGCGCCGGTCACCACGCGCCACGTCGGCAAGGACCTCAGCGTGCGCGACCTGTGTCGGGCGACGATGATCACCAGCGACAACCCGGCGGCCAACCTGCTGCTGGGCGCGGTCGGCGGACCCTCCGCCGTCACCCGTTTCCTGCGCGACAACGGCGATGCGGTGACCCGCAACGATCGCCTGGAGCCGGACATGAACCGCTTCGCGCCGGGCGATCCGCGCGATACCACCAGCCCGGCCGCGATGGCCGCCAGCCTGCAGCGCTTCGTGCTGGGCACGGTGCTGCAACCGGCGTCACGCCAGCAGCTGGCCGACTGGCTGATCGACAACGAAACCGGCGATGCACGCCTGCGTGCAGGTCTGTCCAAGGCGTGGCGGGTGGGCGACAAGACCGGCAGCAATGGCGAAGACACCACCAACGACATCGCGATCCTGTGGCCGATGGCCGGCGGCGCCCCGTGGGTGCTGACCAGCTACCTGCAGGGCGCGACCGTGGACGACGCCGGCCGCAATGACGTACTGCGCCAGGTCGCGGTAATCGCCGAGCAACGCATGCGCGCCGGGTGAATCCAGCGGAGGGCAGAGCAGCCGCCCCCCCGTAGTGCCGGCCGCTGGCCGGCGCCTCATGAATCCCGGGACATCCCCGGAGCCGGCCGTTGGCCGGCCCCGCCGCCGCAGCGTTACGTGTCGGGGTGGCTGTCGCGCACCGCCGCCAGGAAATCCCGGCCCCAGCGGTCCACGTCGTAGTACTCCACGCTGCCGAACAACTGGCGCATGCGTCCGGTCGCCTCATCCTCGGGCATCGACAAGGCCTGCAGCAGCCCGGCGGTGAGGTCGGCCGGATCATGCGGGTTGGTCAGCACCGCGCCCTTCAGCTCGGCCGCGGCCCCGGCAAACTCGCTGAGCACCAGCACGCCGCTGCTGCCCTCGATACCGTGCGTGGCGACGAACTCCTTGGCCACCAGGTTCAAGCCATCGCGCAGTGGGGTGATCCACATCACCTGCGCGGCGGCGTAATGCGCCACCACCTCCTCGAACGGCAACGCCTGTGCAAAGAAGCGCACCGGCGTCCAGTCCAGCCGCGAGAAGCGGCCGTTGATACGTCCCACCGCCTGCTCGATCTGGTTCTGCAGGGTGCGGTAGACGGTCATCTCGCTTGCCGCCGGCACGCACACCATCAGCAGGGTGACCTTGCCCTGGCGCTCGGGATGCTGCTCCAGCAGCCGCTCGAACGCCTCCAGCTTGGCCAGCGTGCCCTTGGTGTAGTCCAGTCGCTCCACCGACAGCACCAGCTTGCGCGCACCGATCTCCCGGCGCAGTTTGAAGATGTCGTTGCGTACGTCGCTGCGCGCCAGCACGCTGTGGATGCGGCGCAGGTCGGTACCGACCGGGTGCGCGCCCAGCGCCACCTCGCGGTCGCCCACGCGCAGGCGCGTGGTCATGGTGTCCAGCCCCACCGCGCAGCCGTAGGTGAGGAAGCGCGGCGCGCAGCTTTCCCAGGCCAGGCGCTCGGCGGGCATCGCCCCGCGCACGACATCCACGAAGTTCTCCACCTGGCGCGGAATGTGGAAGCCGATGTAATCGCACGACAGCAGGCTGCCGATGATCTCGCGGCGCCACGGCACCACGTTGAACACGTCGGCGGACGGGAAATAGGTGTGGTGGAAGAAGGCGATCTTCAGGTCCGGGCGCAGTTCGCGCAGCGTGGCCGGCACCATCCACAGGTTGTAATCGTGGATCCACACCGTAGCGCCATGCGCGGCTTCGGCGGCGGTGGCGTGCGCGAATTTACGGTTGACCTTCAGGAACACCTGCCAGTCGTCCTCGCGGAACTTCGCACGTTCCCAGAACACGTGCAGCATCGGCCAGAACGCTTCCTTGGAGAAGCGCTTGTAGAAGATGTCCACTTCCTGCCGGCTCAACGGCACGCGCGCGGCGGTGAGGGTGGGGTAGCGTCCGGCATCGACGGCCAGGTGGGTCTGGAACGGACCACGCTTGGGGTCATCGATGCCCCAGGCTACCCACGAGCCTTTCTGGCCGCCCTCGAAGAAACTCAGCAACGAGGGAATGATGCCGTTGGGCGAACGCGGGGGACGCTGCACCAGCACGCCGTCTTCCATGACCTCATCGAAGGGCAGCCGGTGGTAGACCATCACCAGGTCGGCGCCGTCGGCACGCGCCTGCTTGGGGGCGTGCAGGAAAGGATCGTCGGTGGCGAGCAGGCCGAAGTGCTCGATCGCCTCGAGGATGCCACCGCAGCCGGGTGCCTGCGCGTGGAAGGTATGCGTCAGCGTGGCGGTCGCCGTGGTCAGCGCCGGCTCCGAATCGCCCACGCACACTCCGCGGAAGCCGGCGGTGTACATCGACAGGTCATTGAGGGTGTCGCCGGCCACCAGGATGCGATCGCGCGGCAGGTCCAGCAGGCGCGCCAGCGCGGCCAGGGTCCGGCCCTTGTCGGTGTCCGGCGGCAGGATGTCCAGGTAGCGGTCGGCCGAATACAGCACATCGCAGCCCAGCGCCTGCGCGGCGGCCTGGATCTGCGCGCGCAGCGGCGCCAGCGTCTGCGGATCGCAGAAGTAGGAGCAGCGCCGTTCCTGCGGCACGTCCTGGCGCTGCAGGGCGGCGAACGGGCGCATCGCCTCGGCCACCACGTGCTCACCGGGCCAGTGCGCGTCGATCATCGATTGCAGGGGTTGCAGCGGCTGCAGGGTGTGGCCATCGACGACGGTCGCGCCAACATCGCAGACCACGTAGTMCGGACGCGGGATGGCCGGGTCGGAGAGCAGCGGCATCACCGCTTCGAGGCCGCGGCCGGTGATGAAGATCAGCGCGATGCCGGGGTGCTGGTCCACCAGCCGGTACAGGCGGTGGCGCGCGGCGGCGTCGCCGGCGAGGAAGGTGCCATCCAGATCGGTGGCCAGGATCAGCTGCGGTGCCGGCGGGGCCAGCGGTGTACGGGTTGAGGTGGGCGTGGCGGGTGTCGATACAGTCAATGCACTTCCTTATCGGAGGAGAGGGGAGAGGGGGTGTCGGGCGGGATCTCGGCGTCGGTCTCGGGCATCATTTCCAGCGCCGACGGCGTGGTGCGCAGCATCAGCCGGAACCCGACCGGATGCGTGCGCAGGCGCTGGAAGCGCAGCAGCCGCGCAGTGGTGAACACCGCCAGCAGCATCAGCACCACGGCGAAATACAGCGGCAGCGCCGCCGGACCAAAGCGCTGCATCGCCGCGCCCGCCAGCGCCGGGCCGATGGCGGCACCCACGCCATGCACCAGCAACAGGCTGGAACAGCCGGACAACAGATGCGCACGTGGCAGGTAATCGAGCATGTGCGCTACCGCGAACGGATACAGCGAGAACGCCAGCCCGCCGTAGACGAAGAACAGCCCAAACAGCAGGTGGGTCTGCAGCTGGATCATCGGCAGGGAGGCGACCACCGCGATGCCGGCGGCGGCCAGGCTGAGCGCCACCAGACCACTGCGCCGATCGTGCCCATCGCTGATGTGGCCCAGGGGCCACTGCAGCAGCGCGCCGCCAAGAATCGCAGTAAGCATGAACAGCGCAACGCCGTTGCCATCCAGGCCCACGTCGCCCGCATATACCGGTAGCAGGCCCCAGAAGCCGCCCATCGCCAGCCCGGACAAGCCGGCGGCAACGGTGGCCACCGGCGCCATCGCATACAGGCGGGCCAGCTTGAGGCGCGTCACCACGGGCACGTCCGGCTGGCGCAGGCGCGTGGCGGTCACCGGCAGCACTGCCGCGCAGACCAGGATCGCGGTCAGCATGAACATTCCCACCGCGCTGGCATCGCCCAGCATCAGCAGCACCTGGCCCAGCGCCAGCGCCGACAGATTGACCACCATGTACAGCGAGAACGCGCGGCTGCGTCGGGCCGGATCGGGCTCGGCGTTGAGCCAGCTTTCGATCACCGTGTACAGGCCGACCAGCGCGATGCCGGTGGCGATGCGCAGCACGCCCCATCCGACCGGGTTGATCCACAGCGGATGCAGCAGCACCGCGATCGCGGCGAGTGCGGCGAAGAAGGCGAACGCGCGGATGTGCCCGATCCGGCCGATCAGCGACGGAGCGAAAAAGGTGCCGATGAAAAAGCCGGCGAAATACCCCGACATCACCAGCCCCAGCGTGCCGGCGCCGAAGCCGGCCTGGCCGCCACGCACTGCCAGCAGGGTGCCCAGCAACCCGCTGCCCGTCAGGAGCAGCGCTACACCGGTGAGCAGGGCAGTCAACCGCCACATGCGGGCGGTCTCGGTGGAAATGAAAAAGCGGACACCTGATCTACCCTAACACAGCCTTTTTGAAGGCCAGGTCGATAGCGCTGCCGTGCAGTGCCGTCATGCGCGGTGTCGCTTGCACTGCCGCAACGAACGCCTGAAACTCCGCGGGCCGCGCGCGCGGCGGGTCTGCGCATGCGGATTCCCCTTCATTCAAACCCCGTCGGCAGGCCGTGCAGCCTGGCGACCGGGTGTTCCAGCAGGAGTAGCAGGTGTGATCCAGGACGTCGATGTGAAACGCAGTCTTCTGCCGGGAAAGATCCTGCTGTACTTCTCCGCAGTGATGCTGCTGGCGCTGCTCTGCTACAGCTGGTCGATGCCGCCGGTGGATGCTTCCGGCTTCCGGCAGACCCAGACGGCGCTGTCGATCGTGTGGATTGCCCGTGGCTTCCCGGTGTTCAGTTACCTTACCCCGGTGCTCGGCGCGCCCTGGTCGATTCCGTTCGAGTTCCCGCTGTACCAGTGGCTGGCGGCGATGCTGGCCAATGCGACCGGGATGGGCATCGACAACAGTGCCCGGCTGGTATCGGCGCTGTTCCATGTCGGCTGCGTGTGGATGGTCTACCGCGTCGTGCTGGCCATCCGGCCCGATCGCGCGCTGGCACTGTGCATCGCCGGTGCCTTCGCGGTGTCGCCGTATGCGCTGTTCTGGGGGCGCTCGGTGATGATGGAATCCACCGCGGTGTTCTTCGGCCTGGTGTTCGTATGGGCGATGGCGCGGCTGCGCGGCCCGTCGGCCGGGCCGGCGCGGATGATCGCGCTGGGCGTGACCGCGGTGATCGCGGCGGTGCTGTCGGCGCTGGTCAAGGTCACCACCTTCTTCGGGTTTGCCGCCTTCGTTGCCCTGGCCTTCGCGTGGCTGGCCGTGCGTGAACATGGCTGGCGCCCACAGTGGATGGCGCAGCACTGGACGTTGATCGTCTGGGGCGTGGTTTCGGCACTGGCCGTACTGGCGGTGATCAACCAATGGCTCTCGCACGCCGATGYGCTCAAGGCGCAGTCGCCGCTGGGGCGCGAGGTGACGTCCAGCGCGTTGTCGACCTGGAATTACGGCACGCTGCAGCAGAAGCTGGACCCGGCCACCTGGTGGGGCACGGTCTTCAAAAAGCGCTTTGCCGCCGCCGTCGGTTCCAACTGGGTGTTCCTGATCCTGCTGGTGGCGGGCCTGTGTGCACGCCAGATCCGCAGCGCCGTGCTGCTGTTGCTGGTGGTCTACCTGCTGCCGGTAGCGGTATTCACCAACCTGCATATCGCCCACCCGTATTACCAGGCCGCCAACATCGTGTTCGCCACTTCGATCGTCGGCCTGGTGATCTGGTGGACCATCCAGCGGGCCGAAGCCAGCGGCAAGGTGCGACGCCCGCTGTGGCTGGTCGGCCTGCTGTGCCTGCTGTCGTTTGGCGCCATCGCCGGCAATTACGTCAAGCGCATGAAGGAAGCACGCGAGCCCAATCGGGTGTCGCAGATCGCCGCGTTGATCAAGGCCGGCACCCCCGGGCAGGGCGTCATCGTCGCCTTCGGCCTGGACTGGTCCTCCGAGCTGCCGTACCTCGCCGACCGTCGTGCGGTGATGGTGCCCGACTGGGCCCCGACCAGCGCGCTGGAGACACTGGCCAGCGCCGATACCGCACTCGGCGACGGTCCGCTTGGTGCGCTGGTGAACTGCCCCAACGCCCTCGGCAGCGACCCGGCACGCAGCGGCTTCCAGCAACAGATCCTGGCCCGCTACAGCGCCGGTGCCACGGTGCGGATGATCGGGGATTGCCAGGTCTGGCTGCACCCGTGACGGCGTGCGATCGCCGTTGCCTCACCGGGTCGCGGCGATCGCCTGCGCATTTGCGCGCACCGTGCCGGGCCGTTAGGGTGGGGGCATGAATGTTTCCACCGTTGTACCCGCTGTCCTTCTGCTGGCCCTGGCCGGCTGCGCCCGGCAACCCGATGCGGTGTCGCATGACATCGCCAACGCTCCGGCCGATGCCTTCCTTGCGGCGGTTGCCGCGCATT
Organism: Stenotrophomonas sp. P5_A8; assembly: GCF_056400545.1. Lineage (NCBI taxonomy): Bacteria > Pseudomonadati > Pseudomonadota > Gammaproteobacteria > Lysobacterales > Lysobacteraceae > Stenotrophomonas > Stenotrophomonas sp. P5_A8. The sequence continues at coordinate 12,483 of NZ_JBFULB010000039.1, forward strand.
GCGGCAAGGCCTACGAGGGCAAGGTGATCGTCAACGAGCCGCGCAGCGACGCGCCGGACCCCTTCGAGGGCAAGCGGCTGGTGATGCATGTACGTGGGTGCGAAGACCCCGCGCACCAGCTGCGCATCCCGTTCCACGTCGGTGATGACCACTCGCGCATCTGGGTGATCAGCCGCACCGACACCGGCCTTCGCCTCAAGCACGACCACCGTCACCGTGACGGCAGCCCCGATGCGGTCACCCTGTACGGCGGCGACAGCAAGCCGCCGGGCACCGCGCAACGCCAGGTATTCCCGGTGGATGCCGATTCGGTGGCGATGTTCCGCAAGGCGGACATGTTGCCCTCGGTCGAAAATACCTGGGCGATGGACATCGAGCCGGACCAGCGCTTCGTCTACGAACTCACCCGGCCTGGCGGGCGCCACTTCCAGGTGCAGTTCGACCTGAGCAAGCCGGTGGCGCTGCCGCCGGCGCCGTGGGGCAGCGACGCCGCCCCACGCTGAGACCGGCTCATGCCGGCTGGATGAGGGACACGGTTGCCGGCCATTGCCGGCAACCGGTCGGCATCAGCGGACGCCGAACCGCGCCCGGCAGCCGTTGCTGACCCACAACGTGCCGTTGCGGTACCCCCAGCTGCGGCCTTCCACGCAGGCGCTGCCGGACAGCTGCTGGACCAGCACCGGGCGTCCCTGGCGGGCTTCCCAGGCGCAGGTCTGCTCGCGCTTGCTGTTGCTGCTGCAGGTCACGCTGTAATTGCTGTTGCCGCCGCCGCCACCGCCGCCCCAGTTGCCGCGTGCCTCGGCGAACTCGCCGCGGCAGCCGCGGTTGACCCAGATCGCGCCATTGCGCACGCCCCAGGTCTGGCCCTGCACGCAGGCCGTGCCGGAAATCTGCCGGACCAGAGTGGCATTGCGCCAGCGCGTGGGGCAGGCCCGTTCGCGGTTGTTCTGGCTTTCGCAGCGGATCGTGCCGCCGTTGCCGTTGTTCCCGCCGCCGCCGTTCCAGTTGCCGCCGCCGTTGCCGCCGCCATTCCAGCCGCCGCCGCCATTGCCGCGCAGCGACGTGGCGATGTCCTGCTTGATCTTCGAGAAGCTCCAGCCGGAGTTGACCTGGGCCAGGTAGAAGCGCAGCTGGTCGTCGGGGATGCGGCGGCCGTTGGCCTGCTCGGCGTATTCCTGGGAAATTACCCGCGAGCGGTCGCTGGAGGACAGCTGCGACAGGTTGTCCGGTGCATAGGCGCGGGTGCTCATCTGGGCCTGGGCGGCCGGGGCGCTGCAGCCCAGTGCCAGGGCCAGGCAGACAATGGTAAGGCGACGGTTCATGGCGACATCCCCTTGCGGTCGTTGGTGCGCGGACTATAGGAATGGGACAGGTTCAGGGCGCGTGATGCCCGCCGGGCGGGCCGCCGGGCAAGGCCGGGGTGGGGCCGACGACAGCCGATTTGCCCCGGCGCAGCCTACGCCGCAGAATAAAGGGCTGTCCGGCGCAACGTGGTGCCGGCATTCTCCTGCGGAGCTTTACCCCCATGCGTACCCACTTCTGCGGCCTGGTCGATGAGACCATGATTGGCCAAACCGTTACCCTCGCCGGCTGGACCGACGTTGCCCGCAACCAGGGCGGCGTGTGCTTCATCGATCTGCGTGATCATGAAGGCATCGTGCAGGTGACGGTGGAAGTGGATAACGCGGCCGTGTTCGCCGTGGCCGCCAGCCTGGGCTACGAGGACGTGCTGCAGGTGGAAGGCGTGGTGCGCGCGCGCCATTCGGTCAACGACAAGATCCGCACCGGCAAGGTGGAAGTGATCGCCACGGCCATCACTGTCCTCAACAAGGCCGAGCCGCTGCCGTTCCACGCCCACGAGAACCCGGGCGAGGAAACCCGCCTGAAGTACCGCTACCTGGACCTGCGCCGTCCGGAAATGCAGCGCATGCAGCGCACCCGCATCAAGCTGGTGCAGGCGCTGCGCCGCCACCTGGACGCCACCGGCTTCCAGGACATCGAAACCCCGATCCTGACCAAGGCCACCCCGGAAGGCGCGCGCGACTTCCTGGTGCCCGCGCGCATGCACCCGGGCGAGTTCTACGCCCTGCCGCAGAGCCCGCAGCTGTTCAAGCAGATCCTGATGGTGGCCGGCTTCGACCGCTACTACCAGATCGCGCGCTGCTTCCGCGACGAAGCCCTGCGTGCCGACCGCCAGCTGGAATTCACCCAGCTGGACATGGAGTTCGCCTTCGTCCGCGAACAGGACGTGCAGGACTTCGTGGAAAGCATGATCCGCGCCATCTTCAAGGAAGTGGTCGACGTGGAGCTGGCCGCCAGCTTCCCGCGCATGACCTGGGCCGAGGCGATGCGTCGCTATGGGTCGGACAAGCCGGACCTGCGCATCGCGCTGGAGCTGGTCGACGTGGCCGAGCTGGTCAAGACCAGTGAATTCCCGGTGTTCACCGCTGCGGCCAACGATGCCGACGGCCGTGTCGCCGCGCTCCGCATTCCCGGCGGTGCCACGCTGAGCCGCAAGCAGATCGACGAGTACGCCGCGCATGCCGCCAAGTACGGCGCCAAGGGCCTGGCCTACATCAAGATCGCCGACAACGGCGAAGTCAGCTCGCCGATCGCCAAGTTCTTCAGCGAAGACGCCTTCGCCGCACTGGTCGCCCACGTCGGGGCTGGCAACGGCGACATCGTGTTCTTCGGTGCCGGCGGCTACAACAAGGTGTCCGATTTCATGGGCGCGCTGCGCCTGAAGGCCGGCAAGGACTTCAACCTGGTCGCCGCCGGCTGGGCGCCGCTGTGGGTCACCGACTTCCCGATGTTCGAATACGACGACGAAGCCCAGCGCTACGTCGCCCTGCATCACCCCTTCACCGCCCCGGCGGTGGACGACATTGCCGACCTGCGCGCCAACGCCAAGACCGCCGTGTCGCGCGGCTATGACATGGTGCTCAACGGCAACGAGATCGGGGGTGGTTCGATCCGTATCCACCGCTCGGACATGCAGAGCGTGGTGTTTGAGCTGCTGGGCATCGGCGCCGAGGAGGCCGAGGGCAAGTTCGGCTTCCTGCTGGACGCCCTGCGTTTCGGCGCGCCGCCGCACGGTGGCATCGCCTTCGGCATCGACCGCATCGCCGCGCTGATGGCTGGCACCGAGTCGATCCGCGACGTCATCCCGTTCCCCAAGACCACCGGCGCGCAGTGCCTGATGACCGGCGCCCCGTCGCCGATCCCGGACGAGCAGCTGGCCGAAGTGCACGTCCAGGTCCGCCCGCGCAAGAACTGATCCGTACCTTTCACCAGGAGAGCCAGGCAATGAGCGAGTTCGCGTTTTCGCTGGAGTGGGAAAAGCTGGGCAATGAAGGCGCCGACGCCAACCTGGTGACCGAGCGCGCCCGCGTATTCGGTGGCTGGCTGGTGCGCGTGGGAACCAACCCGGCGGCCATGGCGCTGACCTTCGTCCAGGACGGCGAAGGCCGCTGGGATGGCGAAGACTTCGGCGTGGAAGACTACGAGGAAGACGAGGAAGACGACCTCGACGAGGACGAAGAGGACGAGGAAGAAGGCGACGAGGACGACGAGGAAGCGTACGAGGACGAGGAAGAAGAGGAGGGCGACGAGGAAGAAGACGCCCCCCACGGGAGCCAGGCCTGAGGCCTGCCCCGGAGCCCGCCATGTACACCATCCGTCGTGCCACCGTCGAAGACGCACCGACCCTGTCGGTGCTGGCCACGCGTACCTTCGTGGAGACCTTCGGCCATCTCTACCCGGCGCAGGACCTGCAGGGCTTCCTCGAGGAAGCCTATGCGGTGGATCGCCAGCGCATCATCCTGGACCACCCGGACTATGCGGTGTGGCTGCTGGAACGGGACGGGGTGGCTGTCGGCCATGCCGCCGCCGGCCCCTGCGGCCTGCCGCATCCGGAGGTGCAGCCCGGCGACGGCGAGCTCAAGCGGCTGTACCTGGTCAAGGATGAACAGAGCTGCGGCTGGGGCAGCCGGTTGCTGGAAACGGCGCTGGAATGGCTCGAGCACGACGGCCCGCGCACGCTGTGGCTGGGCGTGTGGTCGGAGAACTTCGGCGCGCAGCGCTTCTACGCGCGCTACGGGTTCAGCAAGGTCGGCACCTATGAGTTCCCGGTCGGCAGCGTGCGCGACCTGGAATTCATCCTGAAGCGTAGCCCGACCCCGGCGCGCTGAGATTCATCACTTTCCTGCCTCGATCCGCATGGGGCGCAACGGCTTCACCCGCCGTTGCGCGGTCCATTCGTCTAATGGTCTTGTTTCCTCCCGCAGGTCCCACGCCGGAACGGCTAGGCTGAGTGCATGAATCCCCCTGTTTTACTGCTGCACGGCATCTGGAATGCGCGCGCCTGGGTAGGCCCGCTGGCCTGGCGGCTGCGTGCCCGCGGCTTCTCCGTGGATACCTTCGGCTACTCCAGTGTGTTCGGCGGCCCAGATGTGGCCGTTCCACAGTTGTTGGAGCGGCTGAGGAACAGCGGTCCGGTCTCGCTGGTCGGGCATAGCCTGGGCGGCCTGGTTGCGCTGGAAGCGCTGCGCCAGCAACCGGACCTGCCGGTTTCCCGCGTGGTCTGCCTGGGCTCGCCCCTGCGCGGCAGCGGCACCGCTCGCTCGCTGGCCGAGCACGGCTGGTCGCTGGCGCTGGGCCGCAGCAGCGAGTTGCTGCTCGATGGCCTACCGGCCTGGGAGGGCAGGGCCCGTGTCGGCCTGATCGCAGGTTCGGTCCCGCACGGGCTGGGCAGCCTGCTGGGCGCGATCGGCGAGGCGTCCGACGGCACCGTAGCCCTGGATGAGACCCAACTGCCCGGCCTGGCCGATCACTGCGTGGTCCCGGCCAGCCACAGCGGGCTGGTGTTTTCCCCGGAGGCGGCGCGCCAGACCGCCGCGTTCCTGCGCGATGGCCACTTCTGCCCCGACCGCGCCGCCCACGCCGCCTGAGCCCTGGCGGCGGTCGGGACCGCGACTAACACGGTCGCGGGGGGCGATCAGGTAGAATCCGCGCCCTGTTCCTCACGCAAGCACGGAAATACCCATGGGTAGAGGCCCCTCGATCGAGAACCGCAAAAACGCGTCTGACGCGAAGCGCGGCAAGATTTTCACCAAGATCATCCGCGAGATCGGCGTTGCCGCGCGCGGCGGTGGAGGCGACCCCAACAACAACCCGCGGCTGCGCGTGGCGATGGACAAGGGCTTGGCCTCGAACATGTCCAAGGACGTGATCGAACGGGCCATCAAGAAAGCCACCGGTGAACTGGAAGGCGTGGAATACGAAGAGATCCGCTACGAGGGCTATGCCCCCGGTGGCGTGGCCGTGATCGTGGACTGCCTGACCGACAACCGTGTCCGCACCGTGGCCGATGTCCGCCATGCGTTCAGCAAGTGCGGCGGCAACATGGGTACCGAAGGCTCGGTCTCCTTCATGTTCAAGCGGGTGGGCGTGCTGCATTTCGCCGCCGGCGCCAATGAAGAGGCCGTCACCGAGGCGGCCATCGAGGCCGGCGCGGATGACATCGTGGTCTACCCCGAAGACGGGGCGATCGACGTGCTGACCGCCGCCGACGCCTATCACGCCGTGAAGGATGCGATGGAAGCCGGTGGTCTGAAGCCCGACCACGCCGAGCTCACCTTCCGTGCCGACAACGACATCGCGGTCGAGGGCGACACCGCCCTGCAGGTCAAGAAGCTGCTGGACATGCTCGAAGACCTGGACGACGTGCAGGACGTATTCTCCAACGCCGATCTCGGCGCGGACGCCTACGCCTGAGCGTGCGCGTCACCGGTCGCTTTGCGCGACCGGTGAGCGGACAATGCGGACCATGATGACTTTCGCCGTTCCCTGTTATCGCCGCCGCAGCTGTCCGTTCCGGGCCGCGGGCGGCCGTGTGCGTGCCGCATGACCCGCATCCTCGGCATCGACCCCGGTTCGCAACGTACCGGGGTGGGCATCATTGATGTGGACGCCGCCGGCAAGGTCGTGCATGTGCACCACCTGCCGCTGGTGCTGCTGGGCGCGGACGACTTCCCCCAGCGGATGAAGCTGCTGGTGGTGGGGCTGACCGCCCTGGTGGAGGAATACCGCCCGGACGAGGTCGCCATCGAAAAGGTGTTCATGGCCCGCAACCCGGACTCGGCGTTGAAGCTGGGACAGGCGCGCGGCGCGGCGATTTCCGCCGTGGTCATGCGCGACCTGCCGGTCAGCGAGTATGCGGCCACCGAAATCAAGCTGGCCGTGGTCGGCCGGGGCGGTGCGGAAAAGCAACAGGTCCAACACATGGTCGGGCTTATGCTCAACCTGAAAACCAAGCTGCAGGCCGACGCCGCCGATGCGTTGGCCGTGGCCATCACCCACGCCCACGTACGGGCCACGGCGCAGCGCCTGGGCGTCAATGCCCGCATGGCCTGGAGCCGAAAATGAGGAAAACTGCATGATTGGTCGTCTGCGCGGGATCGTGGCCTACAAGGCGCCGCCGTGGCTGCTCATCGACGTCAATGGCGTCGGCTACGAGCTGGAGGCGCCCATGAGCACCTTCTACGACCTGCCCGAACTGGGCCGCGAGGTCACCCTGTTCACCCATTACACGCAGAAGGAAGACAGCGTTGCGCTGTACGGCTTCCTGCGCGAAGGCGAGCGCCGCCTGTTCCGCGATGTGCAGAAGGTCAGCGGGATCGGCGCCAAGATCGCGCTGGCCGTGCTGTCCGGGGTGAGCGTGGACGAATTCGCCCGCATGCTGCAGGCCGGTGACATCACCGCGCTGACCCGCATCCCCGGCATCGGCAAGAAGACCGCCGAGCGCATGGTGCTGGAACTGCGCGACCGCGCGGCCAACTTCGGCGGCGGCGGGGCGCCGATCGCCGGTGCCGCGCMGGCCACCGACCCGGTGTCCGAGGCGACCGTGGCGCTGCAGCAGCTGGGCTACAAGCCGGCCGAGGCCGCGCGCATGGCGCGCGATGCCAACGTCGACGGCGACGATGTCGCCACCGTCATCCGCAAGGCCCTGCAGGCCGCGCTGCGCTGACGCGCGCGCTGCCTGCTTCC
>NZ_JBFULB010000040.1:0-19354 GCF_056400545.1 Stenotrophomonas sp. P5_A8
GCGCCGTGACGCCTTAGCGCCGCCGTTTGGTCGGTTGCTTGTGGGGGGTGGGTGGGAGCAGCCGACCGACGGTCGGCTCTACGGGAAGAGCAGCCGACCAACGGTCGGCTCTACGTTAGAAGGTGGTTTGGACGGCGAACTCCACGCGGGAACCGGCGTTGCCGGGGAACAGGCGCTTGGCCGCGTGGTCGGTGTCGTGCGCGGTGAGGCGCAGTTCCCACGGGCCGTGGACCTTCCAGACGGCGCTGAGCTGGCCGTGCAGGTAGTCGTCGGCCTGCGCGCTGGCCAGCCAGTAGTGACCCACCGCCGCTTCCAGCCGCCACTGCTCGCCCAGCGGCAGGCGGGCGCCCAGTTGGGCGTAAGTGCCGCTATGGCCGCCGGCCAGCGCGTCGTCGGACACACCCACCTGCAGCCAGTAGCGCTGCTGCCAGGTCAGCGTGCTGTTGAGCTCGGTCCAGTCCAGGTCCACGTTGCTGGACGGATAGAGATAGCGGGTGAGGTTGACGTCCAGTGCCCAGTCCACGCCCAGCGCCCCGCCCCAACCGGCCACCACGTCGAACTCACTGCGTGCGCCGTAGTCCGGCTTGAACGACACCCCCGACCCCCACACCGACGCATACCAGCCGCGCTCGCTGCCGAGTTTGACGCCCGCCTGCGCGGCCGGGTCGCCGTCGCTCTGCGAGCTGCCGCGCCAGACATAATCGGAGGTCAGCGTCGCGTTGCCCTCCACGGCGGCCGCCGCCGCACCACTCAGCATCAGGCCCAGCAGCAGCACGCTGCAGCGACGCGCGACGCGCCCTTTTTTCTGTTCAACCACCACGGTAAGCACTCCATCGGACGGCGGCGCCGTCGAGGTGGGCAGTGTTTCCGCAGTGGCCGTAAAGCCGCCATGGCGCGGCCGGGGGATCGGCGCAAATTCCGTGTAAATCCTGCGTCCACGATGCGCCAAAGGCCGCGCGCTATCATGGGCGCTCTGACCTGTTGCGAGTAATGGCGTGGACGCGATCCTGACCCCGGTGTCGATTGGCGAACTGATCGACAAGATCACCATCCTGGAAATCAAGGCCGAACGCATCAGCGACGCCGGCAAGAACGCCAACGTCCGCAAGGAACTCGATGGCCTGTGGCCGCTGTGGCAGCAGCAGCTGGCCAGCCAGCCCGGGCTGGACGCGCTCAAGGATCAGCTCAAGGCAATCAACGTGCGCATGTGGGACATCCAGGACCAGCTGCGCGACAAGGAAGCGGCGCAGGTGTTCGACGATGCATTCATCCAGCTGGCGCGGGGCGTCTACGGCACCAACGGCGAGCGGGTGAAGGTAAAGAACGAGATCAACCGTATCGCAGGCTCTGCGCTGGTCGAAGAAAAGCAGTACCAGGGCGAATAAGCCACCCTGCCCGCGCCCGGCTCAGTGCCCGGTGGCGGCCATGAAGCGTTCGCGGTCCTGCTGGGTGCGCCGACGGATTTCGGCCAGGGCTTCGTTCTCGGTGGCTTCCAGCATGGATTCGAACAGGCGCTGGAAGTGGTTGCGCATGGCCAGGCGTGCGCCGGCCGGGTCGCGCGCGCGCAGGGCGTCGAGAATGGCGGTGTGTTCTTCGTCGCGGGTGTCATCGTCATTGTGGCAGACGTTGGCGTAGACCTGCTTCACCCGCGGCAGCTCGTTGCGCATGCGCCAGATCAGCTGCACGCAGTGCTCCACCACCGGGTTGCCGGCAATCCGCGCGATGGACAGATGGAACTGGCGGTCGGCCTCGCTGGCCGCCGCTTCGCCCGAGGTGGGGTCGACCATGGCCGCGATCAGGCCGGCCAGGGCCTCCACTTCGTCATCGGTGATGCGGCTGGCGGCCATGGCCGCCGCTTCGGCCTCGATCACCGCGCGTGCGGCGGTGAGGTCGAAGGCCGACACATCCGGCAACGCGCCGGGGGCCTGCGACGGGCGCGCCTTCACATACACGCCCGAGCCGGTCTTGATGGTGATCAGCCCCTGCGCTTCCAGCGCGATTTCCGCCTCGCGCACGGTCACCCGGCTGACGCCCAGGCGCTCGGCCAGGTCGCGTTCGCCGGGCAGCCGCGAGCCCGGCGGGAATTCGCCCTTCTCGATCAGCGCGACGATTTCAGCGGCAATGGACTGGTAGAGACGGGGTTCGGACATCATCAAGACCTGGCTGTACGGTGACTGGGGACCGACATGCGACCGCGCCCTCAGAGAGCGGCGCGGTCCTGGAAAACCGCGCCACTGACCTCAGAAGCGGTAGCGCACCCCCAGATAATAGCGCCGCCCGTAGGTGGTGTACTCGCGGAAGCTGCCCAGGATGGGCATATCCGACACCCGCGGCTCGTCGGTGAGGTTGCTGGCCGACAGCGACAGCGACAGGTTCTTGTTCACCTTGTAGGTGGCGCGGAAGTCGAGCGAGCCATTGTCGCGCACGTAGCGGTTCTGCGAGGGGTCGCCGACGAACTGCTGGTAATAGTCCGACCGGTATTTGTAGATCGCCTGCAGGTCCAGCTTGCCCAGGCCCCAGTACACCTGGGCCGAGGCCACGTGCTTGGACAGCCCGAAGATGTTGGCCGGCTCGACGATGCCGGGGGTGAACACGCCGGTGATCGGGTCGGTGGACTCGCCCAGGCGCAGGTCTTCGGTCTTGAAGTTGGAGTGGGCGTAGTTGTAGCTGGCCTTCACGCCCAGCCCGGAGAAGATGCCCGGCAGGTAGGAGAAGGTGTGCGAGCCGGTCAGCTCGAAGCCGATCAGGTCGCTCTTCTGGTCGCTGGTGGCCAACTGTTCAACCGGGACGGTGACGCTCTGGCCGTCGATGTCGAAGGTTTCGCCCAGCACCACCGGCACCGAGCCGCCGTTGAACTGCTTGTAGTAGATGGCCGTGGACAGGATCGAGTCGGCGTTGGCGTACCACTCCAGCGAGACATCGGCATTCCAGGACATCAGCGGCTTGGCGCGCGGGTTGCCGGTGGCGGTGATGTTACCCAGCGCCTCGGCCACGCTGCGGAAGTCGGTATCGGCCTCGTCCAGGGTGAAGCTGCGGCCAAAGCCTTCTGCCGCCAGATCGGGACGCGACATGGCGCGGTAGGCACCCACGCGCAGCAACAGGTCCGGGCGCAGTTCGAAGGACGCGTTGAAGCTGGGCAGCCATTCGGCATTGCTGGACTTGAGCACCTGGCGGGTGAAATCGCCGGTGGGGCGCAGGGTGATGGTGCCGTCGGGGTTGTTGATCACATCCAGGCCGCTGCGCAGGCCAACCGAGCTGACATCGGTGCGCACCCAGCGCACGCCGATGTTGCCGGTGACCGGCAGGCCGAACCATTCGCTGCTGTAGTCGCCCATCAGGTAGATGGCGTTGGTCTTCTCGGTGACATCGTTGTTGGCCGGGTCGCGCAGGTCCGCGCTCAGGCCGGTGTCGTCCACGCCGGTGAAGGCCTTGAACAGGCAACGGCTGTCGAAGGTGGCCCACTGGTCGATGGTGTTGCCGCTGGCGTTGGCCAGGAAGTCCTTCTGCGGGAATGCCTGGCGGCAGGCCTGGTTGGCCGCGCGGATGGCCGCGACATTGGTGGTGGTGATGTCGCGGGTGTCGGTGAAGTCGGTGTAGCTGGCTTCGGAGTGGCGCAGGCCGCCCTTGAACGCGGTGAAGAAGCCGCTTTCCGGGGTGAACGCGGCATCGAAGCGCTGCGCGCGGATGGTGTGTTCGCGGGTCTGCTGACGGCGGCGGATCAGCGCCGAGTCGGTGTAGTTGTCCGGGTTGTTATCGAACGCCGGATCCAGGGTGATGCTCGGCACATCGCCGCTGTAGTCGTAGGTGTAGTCGACATAGCGGGTGTTCTTGATGCCGGCCACCGGCTTGCCGTTGACGTCGGTACGCCCGGCGCGCAGGCGGGTGGAGCGCTCGATCTGGTCGCGCTCGGTGTTGGAGTAGGACAGGTCGGTGGACAGGGTCCAGGCCGGGGTGGGACGGAAGATCACGTTGAAGCCGCCACCGGTGTATTCCTCCTTGCGCTCCAGGAAGTTGCCGGTGGAATCGATGGTGGTGCTGCCGGTGTGGTGCAGCAGCGCCCCATCGTCGGTGACCACGCGGTTGTTGAGGTTGCGCATCATCGAAGACAGCGACAGGTCCGAGCGGTCTTCGGTGTAGTCGCGCTTGGAGTGCTGGTAATCCAGGTTCACTTCCCATGCGTCGCCGGGGCGCCACTGCAGCGCGGCGAACTGCGAATCGCGCTTGTCGTGTTCGATGAACTGGCGGTAGATGCGGCTGCTGGGCACCAGGTAGTACGGCACGCCGTTGGCGACCTGGTTGCCGTCCACCTGGGTGCAGTTGCGGGTGGCGCCGACCACTTCGCGGCCATCACAGGCCACCCAGGTGGAGCTGCTGGAGAACATTTCTTCCGGGTTGCTGCCTTCCAGCGCCTGCACGCCCACGGAGATGCCGAGCTTGCCGGCGCCGCCCATGTCGAACTGGTCGATGTAGCTGGCGGTACCGCGCCAGCCCACCCCGTCCTTGTCCTTGAGGCGGTTGTCGTAGTCCTGCCAGGTGCCGCGCCCATCGAGCTGGATGGTGCGCTTGCCGTATTGGAGCGGCTTGACGGTTTCCATGTTGACCGTGCCGGCCACGCCGCCTTCGACGAAGTCGGCGCGCTGGGTCTTGTAGATGGCCACGCTGTTGATCAGCTCGGACGGGAACTGGTTGAAGTTCACCGAGCGGTCGCCGCTGCCGTTGGTGGCTTCGCGGCCATTGAAGGTGGACGAGCCCAGGAACGGGCCGAGGCCGCGGATCGAGATTTCCGAGGCGCCGCCCTTCTCGCGATGGGTGGAGGCGCCGGTGATGGTCTCGATGGCTTCACCGATGGACAGCGCCGGCAGGTCGCCGATGTCGTCGGCGGCGAGCACGTCGGAGATGACGGTCTCCTCGCGCTTCTTGTCGATCGAGGTCTGGATGGTGCCGCGCACGCCGGTCACCTGGACCTGGTCCAGGGTGGTGGGCTGTGCGGGCGGTGCGGCGGCGTCCTGTGCGTGGACCAGCGGCACCAGGGCGGTGCTGCACAGGGCATAGAACAGCGCGCTATGCAGCGCGGTGCGGCGGAGGCCTCGTAGTGAGGCCGTACGGCGGTCATGCAACATCGTGATCTCCCTCCCAGGATGGATCGTCCGATTACACGGATTCGACCCGAAGATTCACGGTTACTGGACCAATGTCAATGAATTGGTACTAAAGTCTACCCCTGACATTCGTGCAGACCACTTTGACGGTATTTAATGTGCGGATGCAGCAGAAATATGCGCAACTGGCGAACCACATGCGTCTAAAGTGGTATGCGATTGTGGTTGACGGACGCATTGGACGACCTGTTACGATCCGGACTCGCGTTTCGATGCCACGGTTGATCTGGGAGGGTAAGCCGATGACTCTGCAACATTCTCAAGCGCCACGTGCGCTGCGTCCGCTGCTCACCGCCCTGGCATTGGGCCTTGCGGCCGGCGCACTGCCCGCCTTCGCGGCCGACCATCTGGTCCATGATGCCGCCGGGTATGCCACGGCGACCAAAGCGCTGCAGCCGGGCGATACCGTCATCCTCGCCGACGGCGTATGGCGCGACATCGACCTGCTGCTACGCGGCACCGGCAAAATTGGTCAACCAATTAAGCTGACAGCGCAGACCCCGGGCAAGGTGATCCTCAGCGGCCAGTCGCAGCTGCGCCTGGCCGGGTCGTACCTGGAGGTGTCCAACCTGGTGTTCCGCGATGGCTGGGCCCCGGGCAGCGAAGTGGTGTCCTTCCGCGCCTCGTCCAAGGAGTGGTCCACCCACAGCCGGGTGACCGGCGTGGTGATCGACGGCTACAACAAGCCGGACCGCCAGCAGTCGGACAACTGGGTCGGGATGTACGGCCAGGACAACCGCTTCGATCACAACCAGCTGGTGGGCAAGACCAACGCCGGCACYACCCTGGTGGTGGTGCGCAACACCAGCAGTGGGCTGGACAACCGCCACCGCATCGACCACAACTGGTTCGGCCCGCGCCCCAACCTGGGCAGCAACGGCGGTGAGACCATCCGGGTGGGCACCAGCACCGACTCGCAGTCCAACTCCAATACCGTGGTGGAGAACAACTGGTTCGAGCAGTGCGATGGCGAAGTGGAGATCGTGTCCAACAAGTCCGGCGGCAACCTGTATCGCGGCAACGTGTTCTTCGAATCGCGCGGCTCGATGGTGCTGCGCCACGGCCACGGCAACGTGGTCGAGCGCAACGTGTTCCTCGGCAACAACAAGGCCCACACCGGCGGCGTGCGGGTGATCAACCGCCACCAGATCGTGCGCGACAACTACTTCGAGAACATCGCCGGCGACAACTTCGCCGCGGCACTGGCGGTGATGGCCGGCACCCGCGATGCGCCGTTGAACCGCTATGAGCAGGTGGACGATGCCCTGATCGAGCGCAACAGCTTCATCGGCGTGCGCCAGGTGTTCCTCGGTGCGGGCCTGGATGACGAGCGCAACGCCATGCCGGTCAACAGCCGCCTGCGCGGCAACCTGTTCATCGGCGATGGCAGCCGCGAGCTGCTGCGCAGCCAGGGCGATCTGGAGGGCATCGCCTTCAGTGGGAATGTGCAGAGCCCCAGCGTGTCGCCCGGCTTCCCCGCGGGTGTGAGCGCGCAGAAGGTCACCCTGCAGCGCGCGGCCAACGGGCTGCAGTACCCGGTGGAAACCATCGCGGCGGGCGCGCCGCGCGACCTCGCGCCGATCGCGCGCGAACAGGTCGGCGTGAGCTGGTATCCCAAGGCGCTGGCCAGCACCGCGCTGGACAGCGGTGCCACCCGCAAGGTGGCCCCGGGTGAGGACACCCTGAGCCGCGCGATRGCCAACAGCGCCCCCGGTGACCAGTTGCAGCTGCAGCGCGGCCAGTACCGCATCGACCAGGTGTTGAACGTGGACCACCCGGTCAGCGTGATCGGCCCCCGCCGTGGGCGCGCCAGCCTGCAGTTCTCGCGCCCTGCCCTGTTCGAGATCCGCGCCGGCGGTTCGCTCAAGCTGACCGGGCTGGATATCGACGGCGCACTGGCGCCGGACGCGGCCGGCAGCGCGGTGGTGCGCATCGCCCCGGGCAGCCAGGCGTTCAACTACACCCTGCTGATCGAGGACAGCCGCATCCACGGGCTGACCACCAACAAGGCCTTCGATGTGGTCAACGCCGGCAAGGGCAGCCTGGCCGCGCGCATCGCGCTGCGCAACACCACCGTGGAGGACATCAGCGGCAGCGTGATTGCCGCCGCTGCCGAGACCGACGACCTGGGCACCTACAACGCCGAGCAGGTGGACATCGTGGATTCGCAGTTCCGCAATATCACCGGGCCGCTGTTGAACCTGTATCGCGGTGGCACCGATGAAAGCACCTTCGGCCCGACGCTGCGGGTGCACGGCAACCAGCTTGAAAACGTGGGCGTGGCCGCCGACACCAGCCTGCGCCTGCATGGCGTGCAGACCGCCACGCTGACCGATAACCAGTTCCTCCGCAGCGGACGCGTGCGCTTCAGCCACCGCGTCGGCGAGCCCCGCCTGGCCGCGCACGGCAACGTGCTCGACGCCACCGCGGCGATGCAGTCCGATACTCCAGCCGAGACCCTGCCATGACGCGTTCCACGCCCCTGATGCTGCTGCTGGCGGCCTCCTTCAGCGCCGCCGCGCTGCCCGCCGTTGCCGCCGCACCTGCCGGCAGCCAACAACCGGCGGCCGCTGCCAGCGCCCCGGTATTGGTGACCGCCGCGCAGTGGCAGCAGATGCGCAGCGATGGCGCCAGATACCCGGTGTTTGCCAAGGAACAGCAGCGCGCCGAGCGCCTGGTGCGCGGCATGATCAAGGCCGGAATCGATGTGCCGGTGCCCAAGGACAAGGGCGGCGGCTACACCCACGAACAGCACAAGCGCAATTACCAGGCCATCCAGGCCGCCGGCGCGCTGTACCGGCTGACCGGCGACAAGGTGTATGCCGACTACGCGCGCGACCTGCTGCTGGGCTACGCCAAACTGTACCCTGGGCTGGGCGCGCATCCGCAGGGCCGCGGGCAGATTCCCGGCCGGCTGTTCTGGCAGACCCTCAACGATTCGGTGTGGCTGGTGAGCGCGGTGCAGGGCTACGACGCGATCCGCGACAGCCTCAGCACGGCAGACCGCAAGACCATCGACGACGGCGTGTTCCGGCCGATGGCCGACTTCCTCAGCGGTACGCCGGAGAACTTCGACAAGATCCACAACCATGCCACCTGGGCGGTGGCGGCGGTGGGCATGACCGGTTACGTGCTGCGTGACCCGACCTACGTGGACAAGGCGTTGAACGGCAGCAAGCGCGATGGCAGCGCCGGCTTCCTCAAGCAGGTGGACCAGCTGTTCTCGCCGGACGGCTATTACGAGGAAGGCCCCTACTACCAGCGTTATGCGCTGGCACCGTTCATCCTGTTCGCCAATGCGATCCAGCGCAACGAGCCGCAGCGCGGCATCTTCAAGCGCCGCGACGGGGTGTTGCTCAAGGCCGTCGATTCGCTGGTGCAGAGCAGCTACGGCGGCTACTTCTTCCCGATCAACGACGCCATCCTGGACAAGGGCCTGGACACCGAAGAACTGGTAGCCGGCATCGACATCGCCTACGCGCAGACCAGCGACGCGCGGCTGCTGTCGGTGGCCAAGGCACAGAAGCGCGTACTGCTGTCGCCCGAAGGCCTGCAGGTGGCCCAGGCGCTGGCGCAGGACAAGGCCAAGCCGTTCGCCTTCGTGCCCACGCTGCTGCGCGATGGCCCGGACGGCACCGAAGGTGCGCTGGCGATCCTGCGCATGGGCGGTGAAAACGGCCAGGCGCTGGTGATGAAGAACACCAAGCAGGGCATGGGCCACGGCCACTTCGACAAGCTCAACTGGCTGTTCTACGACAACGGCCAGCGCGTGGTCACCGATTACGGCGCCGCGCGCTTCCTCAACATCGAAGCCAAGGCCGGCGGCATCTACCTGCCCGAGAACAACAGCTGGGCGCGGCAGACGCTGGCCCACAACACGCTGGTGGTGAACGAGCAGAGCCACTTCGGCGGCGACTGGAAGAAGGGCCAGGCGCTGGCGCCGACGCCGCTGCTGTTCGCGGTCAACGACGATACCCAGATCGCCTCGGCGCGCATGGACGGTGCCTACGACGGGGTGAGCTTCACCCGCACCCAGGTGCTGCTGGCCCATCCGGCGCTGACCGAGCCGGTGGTGTTGGACCTGCTGCGGGTCAACGGCAGCAAGGCGGCGCGCTACGACCTGCCGCTGCATTTCAACGGCCACATCATGGACGTGGGCTTCAAGGCGCAGTCGGCGGTGGCCGCGCGGCCGGTGCTGGGCAAGGCCAACGGCTACCAGCACGTGTGGATCGATGCGTCCAGCGAGCCGAGCAGCGAGGCGCGCAGCCTCACCTGGCTGCTGGACGGACGCTTCTATACCTATCGCTTCGCCAGCACCGCACCGTCGCGTGCGCTGATCGGCGAAAGCGGGGCCAATGATCCCTCGTTCAACCTGCGCCGCGAACCGATGCTGCTGCAGCGCGTGGATGGGCAGGCTGCCACCACGTTCTATGGCGTGCTCGAACCGCATGGCCAGTACGACGGCACCGCCGAAACCGTGCGCGGGGCCAACAGCCGCATCGACCGCATCGCCCACTACCGGGGCAAGGATGCCGACGTGCTGGTACTGGACCTGGCCGGCGGCAAGCGCGTGACGCTGGGCATCGCCGATGACCCGTCCAAGGGCGGCGCGCATGAGGTGAGCGGCGATGGCCACAGCTGGCGTTGGGACGGCGGCTGGAAGCGCTTTGACACCGGCAGCGGCAAGGACGGCAAATGAAGGTCACCACCCAAGCGCGCACCTACGTGCGCTGGTTGATCGTGGCGCTGATCGCCGTTGCCACGGTCATCAACTACATCGACCGCAAYGCCCTGGCGGTGATGTGGCCGCAGATCTCCAAGGATGTGGGCGCAACCAAGGAAGACTACGCGCTGCTGGTCACGGTGTTCATGCTGTTCTACGCCGCCGGGCAGTTCGTGTTCGGCCGGTTGTTCGACATCATTGGCACGCGCCTGGGCTTTGCGCTGTCGATCGCGGTGTGGTCGATCTCGATCGCGCTGCACTCGGTCACCCACTCCATCCTCTCCTTCAGCCTGGTGCGGGCGATGCTCGGCATCAGCGAGGCCGGTGCCTGGCCGGGCGCGGTGAAGGCCAACGCCGAGTGGTTCCCCGCCCGTGAGCGGGCGCTGGCGCAGGGCGTGTTCAATGCCGGCGCGTCGATCGGGGCGATCATCTCCGCGCCGCTGATCGCGGTGCTGTTCCTGTGGCTGGGCTGGCGCGGCACCTTCATCCTGATCGGTGCGATCGGCTTCATCTGGTTGCTGCCGTGGCTGATCATCTACCGCGCCGGGCCGGACAAGCACCCATGGGTGAGCGCGGCCGAGCGCGCGTTGATCCTGGATGCGCCGACCGAACAGCCAGCGGTGCCAGTGGCCGAGTACGTGCCCAACGTGCGCCAGCTGCTGGGCCATCGCCAGACCTGGGGCATCCTGATTTCGCGGTTCTTCCTGGACCCGATCTGGTGGCTGTTCGTGTCCTGGCTGCCGATCTACCTGGCCGACACCTTCGGCTTTGACATCAAGCAGATCGGCATCTTCGCCTGGGTGCCGTATGTCGGCGCGATGATCGGCAGCCTCGGTGGCGGCTGGTTGTCCGRGCGGCTGATCGGTGCCGGCTGGAGCGTGGACAAGGCGCGCAAGGTGGTGATCACCCTGGGCGGGGCGATCATGGCCCCGGCCCTGCTCGGCGCGGTGCTGGCCACCGACCCGGTATGGGCGGTGGTCACCATTGCCTTCGTGCTGTTCGGCTTCCAGATCGCCATCGGCAACATCCAGACCCTGCCCGGCGACATCTTCAGCGGCAAGTCCGTGGGTTCGGTGGCTGGCCTGGGTGGCATGGCCGCAGTGGCCGGCACGCTGATCACCACCTGGCTGGTGCCGGCGATGACCCACGAATCCTACGCACCGATTTTCATCCTGGTGGCCGCGCTGGTGCCGGCCTCCCTGCTGGCGCTGTGGCTGGTGACCGGCCGCGTGGAAAAGATCCACGGCCCGGTCGAACCGCGCTGATTCCCTTTCCGTTTTCCCCCCAACGCATCACAGGAGTTTTCCATGACCCAATTCAAGGACAAGGTGGCCATCGTCACCGGTGGCGGCCGTGACATCGGCCGCGAGATCTCGCTCAAGCTGGCCGCGGCCGGTGCCAAGGTCTGCATCAACTACGCCAACGACGAGGCCAGCGCGCAGGACACGTTGCAGCAGATCGAAGCGGCCGGTGGCACCGCCATCGTGCACCGCGCCGACGTCACCGATGCCAAGGCGGTGGCCGGCATGGTCGCGGCCACCCAGGCCGCGTTCGGCCCGCAGATCGACGTGCTGGTGAACGTGGCCGGCGGCATGGTGCAGCGCCGTCCGCTGGCCGAGATCGACGAGGCGTTCTTCCACAAGGTGATGGACCTCAACATGAGCTCGGTCTACCTGACCACCCATGCGGTGGTACCGCACATGCCCGAAGGCGGTGCGATCGTGAACTTCGCCTCGCAGGCCGGTCGCGATGGCGGTGGCCCGGGCGCGGCGATCTACGCCACCGCCAAGGCCGCGGTGATGACCTTCACCCGGGCCATGGCCAAGGAGCTGGGCCCGCGCGGCATCCGCGTCAATGCGCTGTGCTGCGGCATGATCGCCACCCGCTTCCATGATGAGTTCACCAAGCCGGAAGTGCGCACCGCCGTGGCCGGCAACACCCCGCTGCGCCGCCAGGGCCGTCCGCAGGAAGCCGCCGACACGGCCGTGTACCTGGCCTCGGACGCGGCCGGTTTCATCACCGGTGCCAACGTGGACGTCAACGGCGGCACTTACTTCTCTTGATGGATATGTTCTGCTGACCGCCTGGGAGGGCTGCCATGCTGCGCTGGACCACTGCACTTTCAATTGCACTTGCCACCAGCGCCGCTGCGCTGCCCGCCCATGCCCAGGTCTGGGTGCCGGCATGGACCGCCTCGCCGGCACCGGACCGCCTGGACGGCACGCCGGAGGCCCCGGTGCAGTTTGCCCGGCAGACCGTGCGCCAGGACATGCGCCTGGCCAGCTCGGCCACCGCGCTGCGCTTCCGCATCAGCAATGAACTGGGCGATGCGCCGCTGACCATTGGCGGCGCCTCGGCCCAACGCACCGGCACGGCCACCCCGGCCAAGCTGGTCACTTTCAATGGTCGCAGCGAAGTGGTGGTGCCCGTGGGCGCCGCCCTGCTCAGCGACCCGGTGGCGATGACGGTGCCGGCCTTGGCCGATGTATCGCTCACCGTGTATTTCCCCGAACCGACCAAGCCGGCCGTGCGGCGTACCGCACTTCGCATCGTCGACGGCCGCCAGGCCGAGGTGGGCGACAAGGTCAAACTCGCCTACCGGCAGAACGTGGTGTCGGCGGTGCTTGCCGAACGCGCCAGCAAGCCGGTGGTGGTGGTCGCCCTGGGCGATTCGATCACCGAAGGCGCCACGGCCACGCGCGGCAGCAATGGCGATTGGCCGGCGCTGCTGTCCGCGCGCCTGCAGCAGGCCTGCCCGGACCGGGTGGTGGTGGTCAACGCCGGCATCAGCGGCAACAAGGTAATGGACCACGGCCGCAGCCACAGCGCGCTGGCGCGGCTGGACCGCGACGTGATCGCGCTGCCCAACGTGAGCAAGGTGATCGTGTTCGAAGGCATCAACGACATCCGCCACGACGGCGGCACCCCGCCCAAGGCCGGCCGCAACGCCGAGGACATGGTGCTGGGCTACCGGCAGATCGCCGAGCGCCTGCACGGCAACGGCATCGGTGCGATCGCGGCGACCATCACCCCGTTCGGCGGCTCGGACCGCTACGAGCCCACCGCCGCCGCTACCCGCACCCAGCTCAACACCTGGATGCGCGGCGGCCGCAGCGGCTATGACGGCCTGATCGACTTCGACCAGATCCTGCGCGACCCGGCCAACCCGGAAAACCTGCCCGAGGACATTACCCGCGACCACCTGCATCCCAACGATGAAGGTTACCGGCGCATGGCCGAGGGCATCGACCTGGGCCTGCTGGGGTGCAAGGCACGATGAGCACGCAGCAGTTCGCGCTGGCCGCAGCGCACGGCCAGCGCTGGGATGCACTGGCGCTGGGCGAGGTGATGCTGCGCTTCGATCCCGGCGAAGGCCGGATCCGCAACGCACGCCAGTTCAACGTGTGGGAAGGCGGTGGCGAGTACAACGTGGCGCGGGGCCTGTGCAGCACCTTCGGGCACCGCAGCGGGGTGTTGACCGCGTTGCCGCGCAACGAACTGGGTGCGCTGGCCCAACAGCTGATCCAGGCCGCTGGCGTGGATACCGGCCAGATCCTGTGGCGCGACTACGATGGCATCGGCCGCAACACCCGCATGGGCCTGAACTTCACCGAGCGCGGCTTTGGGGTGCGTGCACCGCTGGGCATCTCCGATCGCGTTACCTCGGCCGCCTCGCAGCTGCAGGCGCACGAGTACGACTGGGACGTGCTGTTCGGCCGCGACGGCGCGCGCTGGCTGCATACCGGCGGCATCTTCGCTGCGCTGTCCGAGCACAGCGCGCAGACCGCCATCGCCGCGGTGCGGGCCGCGCGCCGGCACGGCGTGGCGGTGTCCTACGACCTCAACTACCGCGCCAGCCTCTGGGACAGCCATCCCGACCCGGATGCCGCCCGGCATGCCAACTGCGCCATCGCCGCCGAGTGCGATCTGCTGGTGGGCGATGAGTACTCGTTTGCGGCGTGCCTGGGCATGGACCTGGCCGACCTGGGTCGACGCACTACGCCGATGGATGTGGGCCCGGCCGACGCCGCCGCGCAGCGCGCGCTGCAGCGCTTCCCGAACCTGCAGGCGGTGGCCTTCACCCTGCGCGACGCCAGCAACGCCGCACGCAATGGCTGGGGCGGTGCATTGCGTACGCGCGAGACATTGTTCGTCTCGCGCACGCGTGAGGTCGACCTGCTCGATCGCGTGGGCGGCGGCGATGCCTTCGTGGCCGGCGTGGTACACGCCCTGCTCAGCGGCAAGGGCGAACAGGCCGCGGTGGAACTGGGTGCGGCGCATGGCGCGCTGGCAATGTCCACGCCGGGCGACAACGCCTGCGCCAGTCTGGAAGAAGTGGAAGCGGTGGCACGCGGCGACAGCGCCGCCGCCAAGCGCTGAGCCGGCCCCGCCCGCAGCGCGACCGTTCAGTGCGCCATTGAAAGATGCGCCAGCGCGCGCAACGTGGACACGGTCAGCGGCGTGGGCAACGCATCGGGGGTAAACCAACCCAGGGCGAGCAACGCCTCTGGTTCCTTCACTGCCGCTACCTGCGTTTTATCCTGCGCACGCACCAGATACACCGGCGCCACCCAGTGCTGGCCCAGCGCCGGTTCGAAATGGTCCACCACGCACAACAACCGCTCCACCGCCACGCGCAGCCCGGTTTCTTCCTCGACCTCGCGGATCACCGCGTGTTCGACGGTTTCCATCCAGTCCACCTTGCCGCCGGGCAGGCCCCAGTGGCCTTTCTCCGGCTCGCGCCCGCGCTGCACCAGCAGGAGTGCGCCATCGGCACGCTGCACGACGGCACCACAGCCAAGCCGGGGGTGTTGAGGATCGGAGGGCGTGGTCATGCGGGAGCCTTGGGTGTGAGAACGCGCATTATCGACGGTGCCGCGCGAAGAACGAGAAAGGCCCGGCAATGCCGGGCCTTTCCTGCCACGCCGTTCAGGCACGTGGCGATGCGGTCACGCTGGAATTACCAGCTGAAGCGCGGGCCGACCGACCATTCCTTGTCACCATGGCGATCCATCTTGATGTCGCCGTTGATGCCCCAGTTCTGGTTCAACTTCACCTGGCCACCCAGGCGGCCGTAGAACTGGCCATCCGGATTGACGCCGTGCTTCTTGCTGTAATCCTCGTAGCCGGCCATCGCATAGACTTCGGCGTGCTGGCCGAACGCGGTACGGATACCGGCTTCAGCGCTGTAGCCGTTGAAGTCCAGGCCTTCCTTCGGGTCGAACTTGTTGTAGGCAACGCGGCCCACGAAGTCGGTGCTGTTGCCGATTTCCTGGTTGTAGCCAACGCCGACGCGCCACTGGTCAACCTTGAAGTTGCCGATGTCGGTCTTCTGCTGGTTGTACTCACCGAAGGCGTGGAAGTTCGGCAGGAACGCATAGGAACCCTTCACGCCCCAACCATCGGCCTTGCCGCCGTCTGCGTCGGTCTTGACGTAGTCGCCTTCGGCGTAGTTGTAGGACAGGCCTTCAGCAGCCGAAGCGGCGAACGGCAGGGCGGCGGCGAGGGCCAGGGCAATCAACGAAGTCTTCATGGGGGTACACCTTTTTGTCGTGAACTGCTTGCAGCCAGCGCGGACGCCGCTCTGCATCGGGAATGTAAATTCTCCGTTATTCGCCACAACCCGCCCTGAAGTCGATAGGTTTCATATCAGTGAATTTTTGGCGGCGGTTCAGTTGCGCTCTGGCATATACGCGCGCGCTGCGATTTCAGCGGGAAAACAGCGCTGAAGCGTGCATGCGGCGTGATCCTGGCGACGTTGATGCTGAACGACAAGGGAAGGCCACGGCGCCGTGCGGCGATACGCCAGCATCGGCAAACAGCAAATTGGAATCTGGTCACGACGATGCCCTTTCGGGGCGTCACGCGTTGGGGAAGCCGCTCTTGGGGAGTAGTCGGCTAACGCGTCCATCCTCCGTGATACACCGGCAACGCAACGGAGGCGTTGCTCAGGTCGCTCGTGTGGGCGTCCTTTCCGGCTCCCCATCTTCGATGGAATGCGTCAGCCCCGATATCAGGATCTTCCTCGTCGGCGTTCGGATTTTTCTGACCCCATACGTGCATGGATGCTTGCGTACTGTACAACCCGTTGAATTTGCTGGAATTTATCGGCTCAGGGCGATCCTCATCACATCGACAAAGTGCACTGCGGCGCACTGTCGATCGTTCTCCCCCTGATTCGTCGTATGCAGTGAAGGCGCCCATTCCGGTGCGCCATCCGGAGCTTGGCATGGCTTATATCGATGGATTCGTAATCGCCGTCCCCACCGCGAACAAGGACGCATTCCTCAAGCACGCACAGATGTGTGATGCGATCTGCATCGAGCACGGCGCCACCCGCGTGGTGGAGTGCTGGGGCGATGATGTGCCGCACGGCAAACAGACCGACTTCCATCGTGCGGTGGAGGCCAAGGCGGATGAAACGGTGCTTTTTTCGTGGATCGAATGGCCGGACAAGGCCACCCGCGATGCCGGCATGCAGAAGATGATGGATGACCCGCGCATGGATCCGGAAACCAATCTGATGCCGTTCGATGGCAAGCGGATGATCTACGGCGGCTTTGTGCCGGTGGTGGAGCTGAGCGGGACGTAAGGACTTCATCCGGGCCACACAGTGGCCCCATCGTCCGCCCACGCAGAGGCAGGATCCTGACCACTCTACGGTCATCGGTCCTGCCGCGATGTCATCCCTTGCCGGCCATACCTGCGCTGGCCTCACCGCCTTCCTTTGCTGGAACGCGCGCGCGCCGGCGCCCTCGCGGGCGGCGATAGTGCCGTTCGTGTTCCTCGCGGTGTGTCCGGACCTGGACTATCTGGGGATCTGGCTGCTCGGCTATGGCGCCAACCCGCGTCTCACCCACAGCCTGTTGTTCGCATTGATCGCGGCGGTGGCCGCGAACCGGATGGCGAATGCCGTTGGCGTCCAACTGGCGCTGCCGTGGCTGCTGGCGGCCAGCGCCCCGCACCCACTGCTGGATCTGCTGGTGGGCGCGCATCCGGTGCCGCTGTTCTGGCCACTGCAGGCTGGGGTGTCCCTGCCGGGTGTGCTGCCCAGTGCCGGCGCGCTGAAGTTCGACAACGTCTATCTGTGGCGCAACCTGCTGATCGAACTGGGGGTGTTGCTGCCGGTGTTTGCCGCGCTGGTTGTGATGGCGCGCGGTGCGGCGTTGCGCCGATGGCATACCTGGGCGCTGTGCGTTGCGCCGGTCTGGGCCGCGTTTGTCGCCTGGTCGATCAGCCTGCCGCGTTGACGCCTGCGTGGCGCTGCAAGCCGTAATGGCCGACGGGTCGGCCGGGCCTGCTCAACGTG
The DNA here is from genome assembly GCF_056400545.1 of Stenotrophomonas sp. P5_A8. NCBI lineage: Bacteria > Pseudomonadati > Pseudomonadota > Gammaproteobacteria > Lysobacterales > Lysobacteraceae > Stenotrophomonas > Stenotrophomonas sp. P5_A8. The sequence continues at coordinate 17,192 of NZ_JBFULB010000040.1, forward strand.
CGTGGCCACTGTCGTCGTCCGCGCCGTGCCCGGCGCCCATCCCGCCACCGCCCATCCCACCCATGCCACCACCGCCGCCGCCCCCACCAGCTTTGCCGCCGGCCTTGTCGCCGTCCCCCTTGCCCTTTGTACCGGCGCTGGGACGGGCCGGCCCCTGCTGCGGGATGGCCACGCTGGCCGGGATCGGCGCCAGGTCGAGCGCGGCGCGGATGAAGTCGCGCAGCGACACCACCAGTTCAGCGGTCTGCACCGGGCGACCCTGCGCCAGTTCGGTGGCCGCGCGCGCGGCCAGCCGCACCTGGTCATCGGTGCCGAGCAGGATGATGTCCGACAGTGCGGCTTCCACCGCGTCGCGGATGCGCCGCGCGCGATCGCTGCCGGCGTCGACGCCGTCGGGCAATGACAGCGCATCGTCCGGCGCGGCGCGGTGCAGGTCGCGCAGATGCCGTGGGTCGACATGCAGCGTACCGGTGAACGACCCGCCCAGCACCTTGTAGGCGGCGATCAGGGTGCGCAGGCGCTCGTTGATCTGCCGGTTCTCGCGCTCGCGCCGCTGCTGCAGGGTCTGCATCACCAGCAGCCGGATGCCGACGCCGATCAGGGTGATCACCGCCAACCCCACCAGGGTGGAAAGCATGGCCTGCCAGGAACTGAAATCTAGACCGCGCATGGCGTCTCCCTTGTCGAGGGGCAACCCTAGCAGGGCGCGTGGACAGACTACGTCGACAGAGGTCGTTCGCCCGCGGCGGTGAGGCTCACCGTACCGGCACTGCGCGACACCGGCGCCCTCACCCGCACTTGGAATACCCGCAGTTCAAACACGTCGCACATCCATCCAGGATCACCAGCGCCTGGGCGTTGCACTTGTGGCACATGCTGGCGCTCGGCGGGAAGCTCGTACCATCGCCGGTGACGGCCAAGTCTTCCTCGTGGTCGGCGGTACTGTCCGGGCCGTGCTGCTCGTACTGGCGGCGTTTTTCTGCGATCAGCGCGCGTTGCGCCGGGCTCAGCTCGGGGTCGTGCAGCAGGCCGATCGACTTGAGGTGCGCTTCGATGATGCTGCCCAGCTCGGCCACCAACGAGGGCATGTAGACGCCGCCGGCCTTGTAGTAGCCACCGCGCGGGTCGAACACGGCCTTCATTTCTTCGACCAGGAACGTCACGTCGCCGCCCTTGCGGAACACCGCGGACATGATCCGGGTCAGCGCGACGATCCACTGGAAATGCTCCATCGACTTGGAGTTGATGAACACTTCGAACGGGCGCCGCAGCTCATGCTCGGTGCCGGGGTTGAGCACGATGTCGTTGATGGTCACGTAGAAGGCGTGCTCCACCAGCGGGGATTTGATCTTGTAGGTATTGCCGATCAACACGTCGGGGCGCTCGATGCGCTCGTGCATCTGCACGATGTTGTCGGAGGGTGCCAGGGCCGGGGCGGTGGCGAGGGCGGGCGCTGCACTGGCAGCGGCCTGGCGCGTCTTCTCCTCGGGGGTGAGCACGGCGTAGCCCTTGATCTTCTGGTCGATCCTGACAGCCATGGTGCGGTTCCTCGTGCGCCTGCAGGGAGTACCCGTCTGCGACCGCGTCACGGCACCTGCCCGGAGGCAGGCGCCGTGCTTACCGACTTACTTGCGGCCGCGCTTGGCCGGGGCCTTGCGGGCCACGGTCTTGGCAGCGCTGGCGCGCTTGGCCGGAGCAGCCTTGCGGGCTACGGTCTTCTTGGCCACGGCCTTCTTGGCGGTCGCGGTCTTCTTGGCCACAGCCTTCTTGGCCACGGCGACCTTCTTGCCGACGGTCTTGCGGGCAACGGCGGTCTTCTTGCCGACCACCTTCTTGGCCGCGGTGGTCTTCTTGCCAACGACCTTCTTGGCCGCTGCGGTCTTCTTGGTCACGGCCTTCTTGGCGGTGGCGACCTTCTTGCCGRCMACTTTCTTGGCGGCGGCGGTCTTCTTGCCGACGACCTTCTTGGCCACGGCCGACTTCTTGGCGACCGTCTTCTTGGCCACGGCGACCTTCTTGCCGACGGCCTTCTTGGCGACGGCGGTCTTCTTGCCAGCCACCTTCTTGGCGGTCGCGGTCTTCTTGGCGACAGTCTTCTTGGCCACGGCAACCTTCTTGCCGACGACCTTCTTGGCGGCGGCGGTCTTCTTGGTCACGGCCTTC
>NZ_JBFULB010000041.1:0-18700 GCF_056400545.1 Stenotrophomonas sp. P5_A8
CACTACCGGTGGATCTTGGGCCGCGCGGTAGGTGCTGGCGAAGCAGGCCTTGGGCTTCGGCTTGGGCTTGGGCTTTCCCTTGCACACCGTGAACCTGTCGAAGGGCGGGCGTGTGTGGGTTGCCGGGGCCGTGTGTTGCCATGGATGGCAACACCGAGCCTCCATGGACGGATCTACGGCGTGCCCCGGMAACCCACACACGCCTGCCCTGCCAGCGACAGTAGTAGAGCAAAAGCTGCTTGTAGCTGTAGCTGTAGCTGTAGCGGTTGCTTCTGGATCCACGGCCACCGCTCAACAAGAGCGGTGGCACTGCGACCTTACTTGACCTTGGCGTAGGTGCCCTTGAGGGCTACGCCGGCCATGATGGTGCCGGCGTAGCACTCGTAGTTGGTCGCGCTCTTGAACTCGTTCTTCTTGTAGTAGCTCACGATGTCCACCACCGCGTTGGCGTTACGCGACTTGGCGCCGTCCTGCAGCGCGCGCAGCGCCGACAGGGCCACCCAGCGGCAGGCCTCCTCGTCGCTCTTGTTGGCCGCGTTGGTCTTCTTGTTGGTCACGTCCTCGCCGAAGCGCTGCTGGACGTTGACCTTCTCGCCGGCCAGGTAGAAACGCACGCTGCCGTCGATCCCGGCATCGCGTGCGGCCTGCGAGCTCACCAGCTCACGCAGCGACTGTTCGACACGGGTATCACGGGCCTGGGCGGTGCTGGCGACGGCGAGCAACGCGGTGGCGGCAATCAGGGCAAAACGACGCATTCAAACTTCTCCTTGTTGGTGGGGCGCAGGGTGGTGCGTGGGAAACCGGCCCGGATCCGGGCCGGGTACATCAGTCCTGCCAGCGACGGAAGATCAACGACGTGTTGATCCCGCCGAAGGCGAAATTGTTGCTCATGACATAGTCGGTCTGCAGCGCGCGGCCTTCGCCCTGGATGAAATCCAGCGCGCCGCAGCGCGGGTCCACCGCGTGCAGATTCAAGGTCGGCGCGAACCAGCCCTCGCGCATCATCTCGATCGTCATCCAGGCCTCGAACGCGCCGCAGGCACCGAGCATGTGGCCCACGTAGCTCTTCAAGGAACTGATTGGCATGCCTGGCCCGAACACCTGCGCGGTAGCCTGGGTCTCGGCGATGTCGCCGTGGTCGGTGGCGGTGCCGTGCGCGTTGACGTAGCCGATCTGCGCCGCGTCCAGGCCCGCATCTTCCAGCGCCAGGCGCATCGCCTGGGCCATCGTGTCCGCGCTCGGCTGGGTGACGTGCTGGCCATCGCTGTTGGTGCCATAGCCCACCACCTCGGCCAGGATCGTGGCACCGCGCGCCTGCGCGTGCTCCAGCTCTTCCAGGATCAGCGTACCGGCGCCCTCGCCCAGCACCAGGCCGTCGCGGTTGGCATCGAACGGGCTCGGCGTGGTCTGCGGCGCATCGTTGCGCACGCTGGTGGCAAACAACGTGTCGAACACCGCCGCGGCGGTCGCATCGAGCTGCTCGGCGCCACCGGTGACCATCACCAGTTGCTTGCCGCTGCGGATCGCCTCGTAGCCGGCGCCCACGCCCTGGCTGCCCGAGGTGCAGGCGCTGGAGGTGGTGTAGACGCGCCCGGACAGGCCGAAGAACACCCCGATGTTGACCGGCGAGGTGTGGCTCATCATCTTCAGGTACGTGGTGGCGCTGATGCCCTCGGTGGTGTGCTCGTGGAGCATGCGACCGAACTCGGCGGTGGCCTCGTGGCTGCCCGAGGACGACCCGTAGGCGACGCCGGCCATGCCACTGCGCAGCACCGGGTGGCCGAGCAGGCCGGCCGCTTCCAGCGCCAGCTCGGTGGCGCGCACCGACATCACCGCCACCTTGCCCATGCTGCGGGTGGTCTTGCGGTTGTAGTGCGCCGGCAGGTCATAGTCCTGTACCGGCGCGGCCAGGCGGGTGTTGAGGCCGTCGAAGACTTCCCACTCGGGGATGTAACGCACCGCGTTGACGCGGGCGTGCAGACGCTCGCGGATGCTCGGCCAGTCGTGGCCCAGCGGACTGAGCGCGGCGGCACCGGTGACCACCACGCGACGATCGGTTCTACGCATCAGACCATGCCTCCATTGACCGAGATCACCTGGCGGGTGATGTAGCCGGCCGATTCGGACAGCAGGAAGGAGACGGCGTGGGCGACCTCGTCCGGCTGACCCATGCGTCCGGCGGGAATGAGTTTCAGCGCGTGGTCGAGCACTTCCTGATTGACCATCTCGGTCTCGATCAGCCCCGGCGCCACGCAGTTGACGGTGATCGCGCGGCTGGCCAGTTCCAGTGCCAGCGCCTTGGTGGCACCGATGATGCCGGCCTTGGCCGCACTGTAATTGGTCTGGCCACGGTTGCCGACCAGCCCCGACACCGAGGACAGGGTGACGATGCGGCCCGGCTTGCGCCGCCGCACCATCGGCATCACCAGCGGGTGCAGCACGTTGTAGAAGCTGTCCAGGTTGGTGTGCACCACCGCGTCCCAGTCCTCGGCCGGCATCGCCGGGAAAGCGCCGTCACGGGCGATGCCCGCATTGCACACCACCCCGTAGTAGGCGCCGTGTGCTTCCACGTCGGCCTCCAGCGCGGTACGCGCGGCATCGCGGTCGGACACGTCGAACATCAGCACGCGCGCCTGCCGGCCCAGCGCCTGGATATCGGCGACCACCGCCTGTGCTTCCTCGATGCGGCTGCGGCAATGCACCACCACGTCGAAGCCGTCGCGCGCGATCCGCAGCGCCACGGCGCGGCCGATGCCCCGGCTGGCGCCGGTCACCAGCACCGTCAGATTCCCTGTCATGCCTCTCCACTCTCCAGATAGGCCATCGCATCGCGTGGTTCAAACACGGAAACGTTGGCGACCGCCAATTCGTCAGCACCTGCCAGGATCCGGCAGGCGAACATGCCCAGGCCATTTTCGCCCATCAGCTCGCACTGTGCCTCTACACGCAGGCAGGTGCCCGCCGCGAAGTACGGCTGGTGCGCGGTGTAGCGGCGGGTGCCCAGCAGGAAACCGATGGACGGCTCGCGTCCGGCCTGGCGCGCCTTGCACCCGGCCCAGGCCGCGATCGCCTGCGCCATGTATTCCACGCCCACCCAGGCCGGGACGCCCTCAGGCGTGGTGAACAGGCCATGCGCGGGCACGTCCACTTCGACCACGATCGACTCGGGCTGCCAGTCCAGCAGCCGGTCGATCAGGCGCATGCTGTCGCGGTGCGGGAGCACGTCATCGATGTTGTGCGGCAGCGGCATGCTCATGCCCGTGCCAGTGCCAGCACGGCGTTRCTGCCGCCGAAGGCGAACGAGTGGCTGAGCACATGCTGCGGCGGGTGCGCGGCCAGGGTGCCCGGCGCGACCAGGGCCAGTGCCGGCAACGCGGCGTCGGCCTGCCCGTCCCACCAGTGGGTGGGCAGCTGCTGGCGCGGGTTGTCGGCCAGGACCATCCAGCACAGCGCCGCCTCGATCGCCCCGGACGCGCCCAGGGTGTGCCCGGTCAGCGGTTTGGTCGAACTGGCTGGCACGCGCGTGCCCAGTACGGCGGCAACGGCCTGGCTTTCCATCGCATCGTTGTGGCCGGTGGCGGTGCCGTGCAGGTTGACATAGTCCACCTGTGCGGCCGACAGCCCGGCGCGGTCCAGCGCCTGCTGCATCGCATCGATGGCGCCGCGTGCCTGCGGATCGGGGGCGGACATGTGGTGCGCGTCGGACGACTCGCCCCAGCCGGACAGACGCACCGGGCCGGGTTCTGCGGTCATCAGGAACAGCGCGGCGCCCTCGCCGATATTGATGCCGTTGCGGTTGGCCGAAAACGGATTGCAGCGCGCGGCCGAGACCGACTCCAGCGCGCTGAATCCGGCCACGGTGAAGCGGCACAGCGAATCGGCGCCGCCGGCGACGACCGCATCGACCACCCCGGCGCGCAGCAGGCGCGCGGCCGACATCAGCGCCTTGGCGCTGGACGAACACGCGGTGGAGATCGTCCACGCCGGGCCGCTGCTGCCAATGCGCTCGCGCACGAAACGCGCCGAGGTGCCCATTTCCTGTTGGGCGTAATGGAAGTCGTCCGGCCACTGGCCGTGGTCACGGTGGCAGCGCAGGGCATTTTCCGATTCGCCGATGCCCGAGGTACTGGTGCCGATGATCACCGCCACGCGCTGCGCGCCGTAACGGGCGATCGCCGCATCCACCGCCGGGCGGATCTGCACCAGGGCCGCTTCCAGCAGCGCGTTGTTGCGCCCGCGCAGCGCCACCGGCAGCGCGGACAGGTCCGGCAGCGGCGTGGCCACTTCGCCCAGCGCCAGGGTGCGCCCGGCGATCAGCTGGTCGTTGTCGCGCAGGCCGCCAGGCTGGTCGGCGAACAGACCCTGACCCACCTGCGCGCGGTCGCCGCCGAGCGCGCAGACCACGCCCAGTTCATTCAGATAGATCGCGCGGCTGCTACTGCTCACGGCGGTGCCTGTTCCATGTCCAACGATTCAATCACCAGTTCATAGCCTTCGGCCAGGTTGCGCAGGCGCACCCGGCCGTCGGGCAGCGGTTCCAACAGCAACCACGCCTTGCCGCCCTGCTCCAACCGACGCTCGCCACCGGCGTCCACCAGCGTCCAGCCGGCCGGCAGCGCCGCGCGGATCGCCGCGGCCGGCCACAGCGCGAACTGCAGGTCGTCCAGCACGCGCTCGCCACGCACCTGCGGTGGCAGCCAGGGCGCACGGGTCTGTTCCAGCGTGGTGCCGTCCCAGACCATGCGCACGCCGGTCTGGCCCATTGCCTGCACCGCCAGCCGTACCTGGCTGCCATCGGCCTCGAGCAGCGCATCCAGTTCGCGTTCGTGGGTGCCGAAGCGGAACTGCAGGCGCTGCTGCAACTGCAGCGGCTGCGGCAGCGCCGACGGCGCCAACTGCAGGGTCGGCAGCTGCACCAGGGGCGCGGGCATGCGGGTGCTGGCGCAGGACGCCAGCAGCAGGCACAGCAGCAGGGAGGCGATCAGACGGTGCACAGTTCCTCCAGCACCCGCAGGCGGCGACCGGTTGCATCGGCCACGTACGGATTATTGGTGTCCCACGCGTAACCGGCCAGGATCGAGGAGATCATGCGGCGCAGTTCGGGCTGCTGGGCGGGGTGGTAGATGATCTTCTGGAAGCCGCCGGCGTACCAGGCTTCGACGAAGCGCCGGAAGGTCTTCACCCCGGCGCGCAGCGGGATGGAGAAGTCCTGCTCCCAATCCACGGCTTCACCGGCATGTTCGCGGGCCAGGCAGTCACTGGCCAGCTGCGCGGACTTGAAGGCGATGGTGACGCCGGAGGAAAACACCGGGTCGAGGAACTCGCCGGCATTGCCGAGCAGCGCATAGCCCTCGCCCCACAGCGCGCTGACGTTGGCCGAGTAGCCGGTGATGGTACGCACCGGCAGCACCGCCCATTCGGCGTTCTTGAGCAGGCGGGTCAGATTGGGGTCTTCGCCGACGATCGCCTGCAGTTTCTCCAGGTCGGTACCGGGGTATTTTTCGAAGAAGCTCGGCTCGGCGACCACGCCCAGCGAGCAGCAGCCATTGGAGAAGGGGATGGTCCAGTACCACACGTCCACGTGTTCGGGATGGGTGGTGATCAGGATCTTGTTGCGGTCAAAGCCCGCGCCGGCCGGGATGTGGTCGCGCACGTGGCAGAAGATCGCCCCGCGCACCGGGAAGTTCGACGGCGATTCCAGGTTCAACAAGCGCGGCAGCAACCGTGCGAAACCACTGGCGTCGAGGATGAAGCCGGCGTCGATGGTGTACTCGCTGCCATCGGGACGGCGTACCTGCACCCGCGCCGGGCGACCGGGCTGCACCGACAGCACTTCATCGCCGAAGCGCAGGGTGGCGCCCATGCGCTCGGCGCCGCGCGCGAGCACGTCATCGAAGTCGGCGCGCTGTACCTGGTAGGTGGTGCCCCAACCGGGCGAGAACTTGTCGCGGAAATCGAATTCGGTGCTGGCCTCGCCGCGCACGAAGGCAGCGCCGTTCTTGTACTGGAACCCGGCCTGCACCACATCCTGCAGCAGGCCTGCCGCTTCGATGTATTCCATGCTCTGCGGCAGCAGGCTCTCGCCGATCGAGAAACGCGGGAACTGCTGGCGCTCCAGCATCAGCACCTGACGACCCTGCCTGCGCAGCATGGCCGCAGCAACGGAACCGGCCGGGCCTGCGCCGATGACGAGGATCTCGGTTGTTTCCACTTGCGGGTTCATCGATACATCCTTGATCAGGAAAACGTGGGAGAAGGAAGGACAGGCGGGCGACTCACTGCGGGGCGTCGTGCGGCGGCGGCCGGAACAGCGGCGAGATCATCCACACCAGACCGATGCCGAACAACAGGGTCAGCCCGAACGCACGCAGCGCCGGCGTGGCCGACAGGCCAAGCAGGCCGAACGACAGCCAGGTACTGGCCGCGCCCACGCACACCGCCAGCCACGCACTGGCATCGCCGCGGTGCTCGATCAGGAAGATGCCGTAATCGATGCCCATGCCCAGCAGCAGCATCAGCGCCAGCACATTGAACAGCTGCAGCGGCTGGCCGAACAGGCCCAGCAGGGCCAGGGTCAGCGCGCCGGCCACCAGGGTCGGGGCGAACACGCGCCACGCCTGGGCGCGGTAGCGCCAGTAGAGCACCGCGAATACCAGCACGATGCCGACCAGCAGCAGCACGCTCATCAGCTTGCGGTAGTGCTTGAGCAGCTTGGAGAAATCGGCGGTGCGATCGACCCAGCGCACGCCCGGGATGCCTTCGGCCTGCGCTTCCAGCAAGGTCAGGGCATCGGTGCGGGACAGGTCGTCCACCATCACCACCGACGCCAGTCCGCCACCGACCTTGCCCAGCCACAGATGCCGGAACGGCATCGCCGCCGGCGAGGCCAGGAACGCGTCGGCGTCCAGGTCCTGCGCCGCGTAATCCGGGCGCACCAGCGGTTCGCCGACCGCCTGGCCCACCTTGCCGAGCACCTGCGGCTCGACCTTGGCGGTGAGTGCGGCATCGGCGTGCTGGCGCTGGCGTGACGGCAGCCAGTCGCTGATCGCGCGGTAGCCGCCGATCTGCTTCCTGGTGGACAGCACGCGCAGGCGTTCGACCAGCGCTTCCTCGCGCTGCAGTACCTGTTCGGCGTCATCGCCCTGCACCAGATAGAACTGCGCCGGGCTGGGCATGCCCAGCATCTGGCTGATGCGGATCTGCTGGTCGATCAGGGTCTTGGGCGAGGACTGCAGGCTGCGCAGGTCGTCATTGCTGCCCAGCCGCGCGATGCCGACCGCCGAGAACACGGCCACCACACCCAGGAACAGCACGGCCTTGCGCCCGTGCAGGCGCGGCCAGCGTTCCAGCGTGTTGCCCAGCCAGCGCGAGAAGCCGGTGGCGCGGATTTCGCCGCCATCCAGCCAGGGGAACCAGAAGATCACGGTCAGGAACGCGCCTGCCAGCCCGACCACCGAGAACAGCGCCATCTGGCGCAGGCCGGGGAACGGGGCCAGGCCCAGCGCCAGGTAGGCCAGCGCGCTGGTCAGCAGGGCCAGCCACAGGCCGGGCAGCAGGTGGCGCAACAGCTTCCAGCGGCGGTCGGCCGGTTCGGCCTGGCGCGACGCGAACCAGTGGATGCCGTAGTCCTCGGCCACGCCGACCAGCGACGCACCGAACACCAGGGTCAGCACGTGCACCTTGCCGAACACCAGCACCGTCACCGCCAGCGCGACGCCGCAGCCGATCAGCAGCGAGGCGGCCACCAGCAGGATCGGGCGCAGCGAACGGAAGGCCAGCCAGACCAGCAGCAGCACGGCGGCCAGCGAGCCCCAGCCGATCGTGTTGATCTCGCGGTTGGCCTGTACCGCGGCCGCTTCAGCATGCAGCGGCACGCCGGCGCGCAGTACCTCCAGCCCGGGCGCCTGCTTGTCGGCTGCGGCGGTCGCCGCATCCAGCAGCGTGTCGATATGACGCTCGCCATCGAGCTGGAACGCCGAGCCGACCGTGTCGTACTGCACGATCGACCAATGCTTGCCATCGGCTTCAAGGAGGCCGTCATCGCCCACGCGCAGGCCCGACCCCAGCGCACGCTCCTGCCACCACTGCGGCCACAGCGACAGCGGGTCCTGCCGCCATTCGGTCAGCCGGGGCGCGCCCATCGGGCCGTACAGCGCCGCCAGTGCCGATTCGGCCAGCCCATCGACCGGCTGGGCCTGCAGGCGCTGGCGCTGGTCGCTGGTGAGCAGACGGTCGCGGTAGGGCGCGTAAAAGGCGCGCGCCTGTTCGAACCAGCCTTCGATCGACCCGCTTTCCACCAGCAGCGCCTTGCCCTCGGCGCTGTCGCGCAGCGAGGCGCGGAAGGCCTGTTCGGCCGCTTTGGTCTGCGCCGCGTCGGCGCTGCCCAGCAACACCACGATCTGCCGCGCGTTGGCATCGGCGATGCGCCGGGTGACGTCGGACAGCAGCCGGTCGTTGGCATCCTGCGGCAACAGCGCCAGGATGTCGGTGTCGATCCGCGACTGGCTTTTCCACAGGTGCCATTGCTGTGCACCCAGGCCGATCAGCACCAGCAGCCAGACGATGGCCAGCCAGCGCCACACGCGCTGCAGCCGCCCGTTCGGGGTCAAGGCATTGCCCAGCCGGTTGCGCAGCGACTCATTCAAACTTGCGACCCTCATCGGCGCTCAGCTGTGCCGGGGTCTCGCTCATGCCGGCGAACTGGATGCGGGTGACATCCTGGTTGGCTTCGGTGATCTGCACCTGCCGCACGTAGCGGTCACCGCTCAGGGTGAGCGCGGTGAACACCTTGCCGAGCATCGTCGAGCGCGGGGTGAGCTGCATTCTCCAGCCGTTGTCGGGCAGCGCCTCGACCTTGACCGTGAACTGCACCGACAACGCCTGTGCGTCGCCGCTCATCAGCGCGAACATGATCGCGTTGACCGAGCGCATCGCCGGCTGCTGGCGGCCATCCAGTTCGACCCGGCTGCTGCCATCGCGCTGCCGGCTGAGGATGCGGTCGCGGGTCACCACCACCTCGGACGGGAACGGCTTGAGCGTGGTCCAGATCACGCCATGGTCCTGGGCCAGTACGAAGCGGCCCTGCGAACGCAGCGGATTCTTGAAGCCGGCGACCTGCTTTTCCTGGGTGAACTCCCCATGCAGCACGCCAACCTTGGCCACGCGCTGCTTGACCAGATCGACATCGGCAGTAGCGGGCGCGGCCAACGCCGGCACCGCCACGAGCAACGACAACAGCACGACCAGCGTGCGCAGCACAGCATTCATTTCACTTCCACTCCCAGACGGTCCCACAGCACGGACGGGCACAGGTACAGCATTTCATTGGTGGTCGCATCCACCGCCACCTGGATGGTGTAGGCACGGGTGAGGACCGTGCCGCTGTCGGCATCGAGGATCTCGTAGACGATCTTCAGCCGGTTTTCCCACTCGGTGATGGTGGCGCGCACGCGCAGCGCCTGCCCGTACAGCAGCGGGCGGATGTACTTCACCCGCGCGTCCACCACCGGCCAGAGATAGCCGGAGTCGCGCATCTGCGGGTAGTCGTAGTTGTAGCGCTGCAGCAGCGCGCAGCGCGCGATCTCGAAGTATTTGAAGTAGTTGCCGTGCCACACCACGTGCATCGGATCGCAGTCGTGGAAGGTCGGCGACAACGTCACTTCGATGCTTAGGTCAGGACTGGACATACAACTCCCAGCGCTGGCCGCGGATATCGTCGAGCAGGCCGCGCAATTCGCCATCCAGCGCGCGGTCTTCCTCGACCAGGGCGATGCGCGCGCACAGATCCTGGTACATCACGTCCAGATCGCCATGCAGGGTGGCGTTCATGCCTACCCGCTGGCGCAGCGCCACGCCCTGCCGGGCGGTGATCAGCAACGCGGCGACGACCTGTTCGGTCAGTTCGATCACGCGCAGGCAGTCGCGCGCGGCGATGGTGCCCATGCTGACCTTGTCCTGGTTGTGGCATTCGGTGGAACGCGAGAACACCGAGGCCGGCATGGTCTGCTTGAGCGCCTCGGCGGTCCACGCCGACACGCTGATCTGCAGCGCCTTCAGGCCGTGGTTGATCGCCGCACGCTCGCCGGTGGCGGCCGACAGGTTGGCCGGCAGGCCATGGTTGAAGCGCGCGTCCACCACCAGCGCCATCTGCCGGTCGAGCAGGTCGGCCAGGTTGGCGATGGTGTTCTTCAGCGCGTCCATCGCGAAGGCGATGTGGCCACCGTAGAAGTGTCCGCCGTGCAGGATGCGCTCGCCCTCTGCGTCGATCAGCGGGTTGTCGTTGGCGCTGTTGAGTTCGGTTTCGATCAACTGGCGGAAGAACGGAAGCGCGTCCTGGACCACCCCGATCACGTGCGGCGCGCAGCGCAGCGAGTAACGGTCCTGCAGGCGCTGTTCGTTGCGCGGTGGACGATCGCTGTGCAGGTCTTCGCGCAGGCGTGCGGCGATCTGCATCTGGCCCGGGTGCGGCTTGGCGGCAAACAGCATTTCATCGAAGTGGTGCGCGTTGCCGTCGCTGGCCAGCACGTTGAAGGCGGTCAGGCGGGTGGCCAGCCGGGTCAGGTAGTCGGCGCGGTCATAGGCCAGGCAGGCCAGCGCGGTCATCACCGCCGTGCCGTTCATGATCGCCAGGCCTTCCTTGGGGCGCAGTCGCAGCGGGGTCATGCCGATCTCGGCAAGCACCTCGGCGGCGGCGCGCCGCGCACCTTGGTACATCACCTCGCGCTCGCCGCACAGCACGGCGGCCACGTACGACAGCGGGGTGAGGTCGCCACTGGCACCGACCGAGCCTTCGGCCGGAATCAGCGGCAGTACGTCATGGCGCAGCAGCGTGGCCAGGCCCTGCAGCAGCGGGTGGCTGACCCCGGACATGCCGCGCACCAGCGAGGCCAGGCGCGCGGCGATCACCGCGCGGGTCTCGCTTTCATCCAGGAACCGGCCCAGGCCGCAGCCGTGGTAGGTGAACAGATGGTGCGGCAGCTCGGCCACCAGCGCCGGCGGAATGTTCACCGTGCACGAATCGCCGTAGCCGGTGGTCACCCCGTAGATGACGCCGTCTTCGCGCAGCAGGCGGTCGAGGAAGTCGGCGCCGCGCTGGATGCGCGCGGTGAAGGCCGGATCATCGGTGACGACGGCCTCGGCCTTGCGCTGGGACAGCGCGACCACGTCTTCGATGGTCAGCGGTGCATCGCCGAAGCGAATGGGGGACGACTTACTTGCCATGAGATGCCTGATCCCAGAAGGGGAAGAAATTGAACCAGTCCAAGGGTGCCTGGGTGACCTGTACTTCAAGCCAACGGGCAAACTGTTCGGCCTGCGCGGTCAGCGCGGCATCGCGCGAGCCGCGGGGCAGCACGATGCGATCGCTGAAGTGCTCGAAGCGCACGCGGTAGCCATTGCCCTCGTGCAGGCACGCCATCGTGTAGACCGGGCAGGCCAGCGCGGAGGCCAGCACATACGCGCCGATCGGGAACTGCGCCACGTGGCCGAGGAATGGCGCGGGCACGGTGCGGCCGCCACGCAGCGGCACGCGGTCGCCGACGATGGCCACAAAGCCGCCCTCGCCGACCCGGCGCTGCAGCTCCACCGCCGTGGCCGGGCCCATGTCGGTGACCTGCATCAGCTCCACCGAGGCCAGCGGATCCAGCCGCTGCATCAGCCGGTTGAAACGCTGCGCATGCGCGGTGTGCACCAGCACGGTGATGCGGAAGCCGGGCACCTGTTCGGCCAGCACCTGGCACAGTTCCAGGCAGCCGATATGCGCGGTGAGGATCAACCCGCCCTCGCGACGCGCGATCTTTTCCAGCATCAGGTCGCGCTGCAGGCGGAGGTGGCTGGGCGGATAACGCCCGCCCAGGCCGAGCAGCTTGTCCAGCAGGGTGTCGGCGAACAGCGCGAAATGCTTCAGGCTGGTCCAGCGCCCCGGCGCGCGGCCGAGCACGCCGGTATGCGCCTGCAGCCGCTGCAGGTACTGCCGCGAGGATTGCCGCGCCACGCGATTGCCCAGCCAATGGCACAGCACCACCGGGTACACGCACAGGCGGAACGGCCAGCGCCCGAACCAGCGGTGCACCCAGCACAGGAACAGCACCCCGGCCGCCGAGGTGGTTTCACCCAGGTCGGCCCAGTGCGGCGCGTTGGCCGGTGCCGGCGCGGTCATGCGACGCGCGTTCCGGCAGCACGCTGCCACAGCAGCCGCGGCGCGCGCCGGAGCATGCCGAAGAACAGGCGGGTGTGCATGCGGCTGATGCGGACGTTGTCGCGCCACACGTGGAAATGCGACACGCCGTCGCTGGGATAGGTGACCCGGGTCGACAGGCTGATCACCGGCACGTTGCGCCAGAACAGGCGCACCAGGATCTCGCTGTCGAAATCCATGCGCCGGCCAATGGTCTCCTCGCCCACCAGCCGCGTCACCGGTGCCAGCGGATACAGCCGGAAGCCGCACATCGAATCGCGGATCTGCAGCGACAAGGTGTTGATCCACACCCAGATGTGGGTGGCATAGCGCCCGTACAGCCGCGCCTTGGGCACGCTGTCGTCATAGGCAGGAATGCCGCAGATCACCGCATCGGGATGCTGCTGCGCCAGGGCGGCGAAGCGTGGGATGTCGGTGGGATCGTGCTGGCCGTCGGCATCGATCTGCAACACGTGACTGTGCCCGCGCCGGGCCGCCTCGGCGAACCCGGCCAGCATCGCACCGCCCTTGCCCTGGTTGACCGGCAGGCGCAGCAGCGCCACCTGTCCCGCAGGGTCGGCGGCCAGTGCATCGAGCACCTGCGCGCAGCCGGCATGCGAGCCATCGTCGACCAGCAGGCAGGGCAGCCCGCTGGCGAGTACGCCGCGCACGACCGCACCGATGGCGTGTTCATGGTCATAGACCGGAATCACCACCAGTGGCGTGAACGGCGCCGCCGGCCTGCCACGTCGCGCGGCTTCATGCATCGCCGAACACCACCCGGCCACTGGCGTGCACGCCGTGGTCGGAGACATAGCGGAAGCTCAGCACCGATTTGACCGCATCCCAGCCCAGGGTGAGCTGCAGGCAATCGCCGGGCCGGGCCACGTGCTGGAATTTCAGCGCATCCATGCGCGCAAAACGCGGCGGCATGGCGAAGACCTCGCGCGCGTAGTGGATCGCCCAGTCCAGCTGGACCACGCCTGGCAGGATCTTGGCCTGCGGGAAATGCCCGTCAAAGGCGATCAGGTCCGCATCCAGCGGCAACAGCAGGCGCGCGGCGTCGGCATCGCGCTGTTGCCACTGCACCACCGGGAACAACGGCCGGAACAGCGCCGCCAGCGCCGCAGCGGTGACCTTGCCCTGCGCGTTGAGCGGCAGTTCGTCGACGAAGCGCCAGCGCCGTGGACGCGTTACCGCATCGTGGCTGCTGGCCAAGTGCGCGCCCAGCGCCTGCGCATGGCGGCGGCGCTGCGCATCGTCCCAGCCGGCCACATCGGCCGGCTGTGGCACGACCACGGCCGCCAGCTGTTCGCGCGCGCCCGGCAGCACCAGCACGCGCACGTCCTGCACGTGTGGATGCAGGCGCAGCTGCTGTTCCAGCGCATCCAGCGACACCCGCCGCTCTTCGATCTTGACGATGCGGTCGGCACGCCCGAGCAGGCGGAAGCTGCGCCCGGCATCGGCGTCTACGCGGTCCTGGGTCTGCCACCAGTCCTCGTCGTGCAGGTGCGGCGAGCGCACCGACAGGCAGCCATCGTCGACCCGCCAGGCCACGCCAGGCAGCGGATGCCACTGCGGCTGGTCGGCGCTCCAACGGCGCCAGGCGATGCCGCCGGTTTCGCTGCTGCCAAAGACTTCGGTCGGTGCCACGCCCAACAGCGCACGCACCTGCAGCGCCGCGTCTTCCGGCAAGGGGCCACCGGAGGAAAACACCGCGCGCAGCTGGCCCTGGAGCGAGGACCAGTCGAGTTGTTCGGGCAGGCGTTTGAGGTGGGCCGGGGTGGCCACCAGCACCGAGGGCTGCTGCGCCAGCGCACTGACCAGGTCTTCGTGGAAGAACCGCCGTGGCTGGATCGCGCGCCCGGCCGCCAGCGGCCACAGCACGCGGAACAGCAGCCCATAGATATGCTGGTGCGACACCGTGCCATGCACCTGCGCACCTTCCAGCTGTTCGCCGAAGGCGGCCTGCAGGGCATCCACTTCGCGGGTCAGTTGGCGCATGCGCTTGACGATCGCACTTGGCGCGCCGGTGCTGCCGGAAGTGAACACCACCAGTTCCAGCTGGTTCTCGTCCAGCGGCAGCAGCGGCGCATCGGTCCGCACGTCGGCGTCCGGCTGCAGCGGTGCATGGCGGGCGGGCACATCACCGGCAAAACCGCTCACGCGCGGGCGCAGTCCTTCCAGCGTGGCCGGCAGGTTGTCGCCCCCGAGGAACACGCGCTTGCCGGCATGCCAGGCGCCCAGCAGGGCGGCGGCAAAGGCCAGGGCGTCATCAAAATACAGCGCCCAGTCGCTGCCCGGCGCGCGCGCGAACGCCTGCTGCCAGCGCAGGACCTGCTGCCTGAATTCGGGATGGCCCACGGCGCCGTGCGCCGCTTCACCCACGATGCGGCCGGGCAAGGGCGACACTGCCAGCCGGTCCAGTGCGATCCAGTCAGCCATGGGCGTGCGCCGCTTTCACCCGTCGCCGCACCAGCCATTCCCCGCCAAACAGAGCACCCATCATCACGTACGCCAACAATCCGTTGTAGAGCGCCCAGACCTGGTTGGACGCCCACAGCGCCGTGGCCAGGGCCAGACTTCCGTTGAGAACAAAGAAACCGCACCACACCCAGGTGACACGGCGGGTATAGATCACCGCGAACGGCGGCAGGTCCGGTTCGCTCAACCGCGCCAGGCGTTCCACCGCACTGGGCGGGAAGCGCAGGCTGGTGGCAAAGATCACCAGCATCACCGCGTTCACCAGCGCCGGGTACAGTTTCAGCGGCAGGGCCTGGTTGAAGGCGGTGGCCACCAGCGCCAGCACGCCGGTGCCCAGCGCGGCCACCCACCACACCGGCTGGCGGGTGGTCAGCGCGCGCAGCGCGGCCATCCCGAACAACAGCAGCGAGAGCCAGCGCGGCTCGAACCGGCCCAGCGACAGGTACACCACCAGCGGGTATGCCAACGACAGCAACGCAAACGCCGCGACGCGCACCCGGACCATGGTCAGTGTCCTGCGGCAGCCGTCAGGCGGCTGCTTGACCGGGCAACAGCCCGTGCACCACGTCGACGATGTCCTGCACGGTGCGCACCGACTTGAATGCCTCCGGCTGCAGGTTGCGGCCGAGCAACGGCTTGAGCTGCACGATCAGGTCGACCGCGTCGATGCTGTCGATGTCCAGGTCGTCGTACAGACGGGCCTGGGGGGTGATGCGCGTCGGCTCGATCTCAAAGCTGTCCTTGAGGATCTTGACGATGCGATCGAAAAGTTCGTTCTTGGTCATGGCAAATCCTGACGCGCCGTTACGACGGCTGGCGTGCGGCGACAAACTCGCTCAGGGCACGCACGCTGGAGAAATGGCGACGGGTCTCTTCCGAATCCGCGGACAGGCTGACACCGTACTTTTTCTGCAGGGCCAAACCAAGTTCAAGCGCGTCAATCGAATCCAGGCCCAGTCCCTCGACAAACAGGGGTGCTGCGGGATCGATGTCTTCGGGAGTGATGTCTTCCAGTGAAAGCGATGAAATGATCAATTCCTTGATCTCGTGCTCAAGTGCCTGCACGGCTTGGTTCTCCAGCGAAGTCAAAGTAATGGGCAAGATGATCGGTCACGCGTCGGGCCGCCAAGGCATCCCCCCTGGGCGTGTCGCCGGCTACGACCAGAAACGGGGCGATCGGGAGATCTTCCCCGACTTCCAGCTGAACGTGAAAACGCCGTGATGGCACACGATACCATTTCTGGCCCTTGGTCAGGGTAGGCGGGGTACAGGTGATCCTGACCGGGGTTATGTCCAGCCGGCCGCGCACGGCGATGTTGGCCGCCCCGCGCTGCAGCCGCAGCGGCTGGCCGGGGACCGTGCGGGTGCCCTCGGGGAAGATCACCAGGTTGCCGCCCGCCTGGACGGCGGCGATGCAGTCGTCGATCAGCCCGGCGCCGTCGTCGTTGGAGACGTAGCCGGCCGCCCGCACCGGGCCGCGCATGAACGGGTTGCAGGCCACGGCCCGCTTGACCACGCAGTCGGCGTTGGGGAGCTGGGCGATCAGCAGGACCACGTCGATCAGGGTGGGATGGTTGGCCAGGATCAGCAGCCCAGTGCGCTGCAGGCGCTCGGCCCCCCGGATTTCATAGGTCATCACCCCCAGACGGTGCATCAGGCCGACGTGGCTGGCGAAGCTGAGCTGGACCAGGCGCCGGGCCAGTGCGCGGCGCCGGAGCGGGTTGCGGACCAGGAACAGCAGCGGGAACAGCACCCCGCCCAGCAGCAGGCCGCCCAGACCGAACACGGCAAAGCTGACGCCGGTGCCGAACACGCGCCAGGCATGATTCAGACGGGCCGGCCAGCGCTCAGCCATGGCGCTGCCAGGTCCACTGCTGGCCGTCGGCGGCCAGCTGCAGGCTCGCATCGCCGGCAAGCAGGAAGCGCATCGCCTCCAGGCCGTGCGGTAGCGCGGCGGCCGGGCTGTCGGCGTCGGCAGCGCTCCAGTTCAGCGACAGCCGGGCGCCGGGACGGTCGGCCCTGGCCAGGCGCCAGCACCAGGCGTAGTACGGGTCCGGCTCGTCGGCGAAGCCGGCGTAGACCGGTGGCAACTGCGATTCGTAGATGACCACGCGCACTTCCGGGGCGCCGTCGGCCAGCAGGCCATATGCCTCCACGCAGGCCGTCTCGACCGTGGCCCGGCCGGCGGCCAGGGCCAGGTAGTTGCCGCGGTGGCCGCGGGCGATGGAGTACAGCGCGGCCACGGCGTTGTGCACCGACAGGCCGAAGGCGGTCGGGGACATGCCGTTATCGGCACACAGGTTGTCCAGAAGCTCCATCGACCGGGCGACATCGCCATGCCGGGAAGCAAACACCAGCGGCACCTGGCCACCGTCATCGGGTTGCTCGCACCAGCAGGCCGCCTGGATGGCCATGCGCCCGAGCCGCTCGATGCGCCGGCGCTGCATGGCGGGCACTTCGGACAACGCCGGGGTGTCATCGCCCTGCGGCAATGCCGGTGCCTGCGACCAGGCCTGCCAGGCTTCCTTCGAGGTCAGGCCCGGTGCCCAGGCCGACCAATCCACCACTGAAAACTCGATCATTCACGCCAACATGTTGATGGGCACCCGGGGCGCAGTGCTTGAAAGGGGTGCGCCGACGCCTTGGACAGGGCCTGCCCGACCCGCAGACACTTCCCCGTGGGTGGAGTGGGCAGCAGGCGCGTGGCGACGCGATCTTCCCGGTGGCGCGGCTGGGACATCCCAACGCACCGCCGTAAAAAGGAGCGCACGCTATCATGACACCCTTGGCACTGGCAGCATTCACAATCTGAAATGAGCAGCACGATCCACGACGCATCGGCCCCGGCGGTCGCTTCCCATCCGACCGGACCGGCCTTGTTCAGCGTGGGCTATGCGCCTGCGTCGTTGCGCGATGCGGCCCTGGCCGATCCCTGCACGCTGGCGATCTTCGGTTTCGGCGCGCGTGATGCGCGGCTGGACGGGGATCCGCGCTGGCTGCAGGTGCCGCTGGCCGAGCACGGTCCAGCGCAGGTGGAGGTATGGCGTTCGCCGACGCCGGTGCGCTGCGGGGTGACCGACGGGGTACGGTGGTCGCACAACGAGACGGTGCTGTTCGGGGTACTGGAAATTGAAGAAGTGGACGGGGATATCGCGTCGGCCGCAGCAGATGCCTACGCAAGAATGAGTAGCTTTCTGACCAGTTCGGGATTCCCGCACCTGCTGCGGACGTGGAATTACCTGGATGCGGTGACCGAGGGCGACGGCGACCAGGAGCGGTACCGGCGCTTCTGCGTGGGGCGGGTGCAGGGGCTGCGCGAACTGGACGAGGCAGCGTTGCCGGCGGCGACGTGCATCGGGCGCTTCGACGGCGAGCGGCGTCTGCAGGTGTACTGGCTGGCAGGGCGCGACGCCGGGCTGCCGTTGGAAAATCCGCGCCAGGTGAGCGCGTTCCGTTATCCACGCCAGTATGGCCCGCAGTCGCCGAGTTTTTCGCGGGCGCTGCTGGCGCCGGCGGCGACGGGCTTGCCGTTGCTGCAGTCGGGAACGGCAGCGATCGTGGGCCATGTGTCCCAGCACACCGGGGCGGTGGATGAACAGTTGCGCGAGACGTTGACCAATCTGCAGAGTCTGGTGGACGCGGCCCGCCGGCAACGGCCGTCGCTGTCACCGACGCTGGGGGCCGGATCGGTGCTGAAGGTCTACGTGCGTCGCGCCGAGGACATGCCGGCGGTAGCCGCGCAGATGGCCGCGCTGCCGGGCGCGCCGGCCTTCGTGGTGTTGCACGCCGAGGTCTGTCGCGCCGAACTGCTGGTCGAGATCGAAGGCCTGCACGGCTGAGCCGCGTCCTGCGCGGAACGCACCATGGTTCGACCGTAGAGCCGACCGTTGGTCGGCTGCATGTCTGCCAACACCCTTCAACGCTCAACACATGCTGATTGGGGTCGGTGTGGGTGGGTTGGCGGGACACGCCGTAAATCCATCCGTGGAGGCTCGCGTGCGCCATCCATGGCGCACGACGGTCACGCCCACCCACCCACAC
>NZ_JBFULB010000042.1:0-18562 GCF_056400545.1 Stenotrophomonas sp. P5_A8
GTCCTGGATTGGAGGGTCCTGGATTGGAGGCCGCGCCTCGCGCGATGCCGAGCATGGCTCGGCACTACCCGTATTTCCGTTGCGCACGGCCCAGACCGGTGGAAACAGATCGCGACGCTTTTGACGTTGAAACACCGACGCTGTCCCCTTCACCCCCCACCGGCAATAATGGGTCGCCCCACACCCTGAGCCCGCATGACTGCCCGAGAATCCCGCCTCAGCCGCCTGTGGGCGCATGAAAAGGCCAGCTATGGCCTGCGTGTGTTCATCGCGCTGTCGGTGGCCATGGGCATCTGCTGGCACCTGGACCAGTTGCCCGCGCTGCCCGGCGTCTTCCTCGGCATCATCGCCAGCGCCATTGCCGAAACCGACGACAACTGGTGGGGCCGCACCAAATCGGTCGCCCTGTCCCTGCTCTGCTTCGTCATCGCCGCCGCTGCCGTGGTCGAATTGTTTGCCTGGCCCTGGCTGTTCATCGCCGCCCTGGCCCTGTCCACCTTCGGCCTCACCCTGCTCGGCGCGCTCGGCGAACGCTACGCCTCCATCGCCCAGGCGACGGTCACCCTGGCCATCTACACCATGATCGCCCTGGAACAGCATGGCGCCAGCGACCGCGCGCAGGCCTTCAGTGCCGTCAGCCACCTGCTCGCCGGCGCGCTCTGGTACGGCCTGCTCTCCATCCTGTGGACCGCCCTGTTCGCCAACCGCCCCATCCGCGAACGCCTCAACCGCCTGTTCCTCGAACTGGGCCGCTACCTGCAGCTCAAGGCCGACCTGTTCGAACCGGTCCGCGATGCCGACCTGCAGAAGCGTCAGCTCGCCCTGGCCGAACAGAACCGCCGCGTCGTCGAGGCGCTGAACATCGCCAAGACCGCCATCCTCGCCCGCTTTGGCCGCTCCGGCCGGCCCGGCGTGCAGTCCGGCCTGTATCTGCGCATGTACTACATGGCCCAGGACTTCCACGAACGCGCCAGCTCCTCGCACTACCCCTACGGCGCGCTCACCGACGCCTTCTTCCACAGCGACGTGCTGTATCGCTGCCAGCGCCTGCTCTCGCTGCAGGGCGAGGCCTGCGCCAACCTTGGCATGGCCATTCGCCTGCGCCGCCCGTTCCAGTACGGCGAACGCACCAAACAGGCCACCGCCGACCTCACCGATTCGCTCACCTGGCTGCGCGCCCAGCACAACCCGCAGTGGCAACGCCTGCTGTCCTCGCTGGAACTGCTCGGCCAGAACCTGCAGAGCATCGAACGGCGGCTGTCCGAAGCGGCCAATTCCGAAGCCACCCTGGACAACGTCGACACCCGCCTGCGCGACACCAACCCGCACACGCTGCGTGAGATGTTCGTACGCATCCGCCAGCAGCTCACCCCCGGCTCGGTGCTGTTCCGCCACGGCCTGCGCATGGCGCTGGCCCTGGTGGTCGGCTTCGCCGCGATCCGCCTGTTCAACGCCCAGAACGGCGGCTGGGTGCTGCTCACCATCGTGTTCGTGTGCCGCCCGCATTTTGGTGCCACCCGCCAACGCCTGGCCCAGCGCATCGCCGGCACCCTGATCGGGCTGGTGCTGACCTGGGCGTTGATGCAGTTGTTCCAGGACCTGCGCATCGAACTGCTGATCGCCCTGCTCTCGGCGCTGCTGTTCTTCTTCACCCGCAGCGACCGCTACCTGGTGGCCTCGGCGGCCATCACGGTGATGGCGCTGACCTGCTTCAACCTGATCGGCGATGGCTACCTGCTGATCTGGCCGCGGCTGGTCGACACCCTGCTCGGCTGCGCGATCGCCGCCGCGGCCGCGTTCCTGATCCTGCCCGACTGGCAGGGCCGGCGGCTGAACCTGGTGATGGCGCGCGTGCTGGCCAACTGCGCGCGCTACCTGGATGCGGTGCTGGGCCAGTACGGCAGCGGCATGCAGGACGACCTGGCCTACCGCATCGCCCGCCGCGACATGCACAACGCCGATGCCGCCCTGTCCACCGCGCTGTCGAACATGCTGCGCGAACCCGGCCACGTGCGCCGCAACCTGGATGCGGGCTTCCGCTTCCTGGCGCTGTCCAACACCCTGCTCGGCCACCTGTCCGCACTCGGTGCGCACCGCACCCAGCTGGACAGCTACGCGCAGGACCCGCAGGCGCTGGCCGGCGGCGAGCGCGTGGAGCAGGCCATGCAGCAGATCGCCGCCGCGCTGGAACAGCGGCAACCGGTGGAGGAAGCCGACAACGACGGCGACCGCGCCCTGGCCGAGCAGCTGGAACAGGTCACCGACGCCATGCCGCCGAAGCTGCAGCTGATCCGCACCCAGATGGGGCTGATGCTGCGCCTGCTGCCCAAGCTGCGCGGCGCCGCCAACGAGGCCGCGCGCACCCTGCGCTGAGTCCTCCCCCACGACACGTTTGCAACACCCGCGTTGCCATGCGCGCGCCCCGATGGGGCGGAGGCACCCGCTGCACGTTGCCGCTACCGCCGCCCGTGCAGACTCCAGGTGCCTTCCCCGCTCAAGGACACGCACATGCAACTGGATCTCTCCGGCAAGACCGCCTTGGTCACCGCCTCCACCGCCGGCATCGGTCACGGCATCGCCCACGGGTTGGCGGCCGCTGGTGCACAGGTGGTGGTCAACGGCCGCAGCCAGGCCTCGGTCGACAAGGCCCTGGCCGCCCTGCGCCAGGCCCTGCCCGACGCCCGCCTGGTGGGCGCGGTCGCCGATCTGTCCGACGCGGCCGGCGTGGACGCCCTGCTGGCCGCGCTGCCGCCGATCGACATCCTGGTCAACAACGCCGGCATCTTCGGCCCACAGGACTTCTTCGAGACCGATGACGCCACCTGGGAAAAGTACTGGCAGACCAACGTGATGTCCGGGGTACGCCTGTCGCGCGCCCTGCTGCCGGCCATGGTCGAGCGCGGCTGGGGTCGGGTGCTGTTCCTGTCCTCCGAATCGGCCCGCAACATTCCCGCCGACATGATCCATTACGGCGTCACCAAGACCGCCCTGCTCGGGCTGTCGCGCGGGCTGGCCAAGCGCGTGGCCGGCAGCGGCGTCACCGTCAATGCGGTACTGCCCGGCCCGACCCTGTCCGATGGCTTCGCCGCGATGATGGAAGACGAGCGCGCACGCACCGGCAAATCGCTGGAAGACCTCGGCCGCGACTTCGTCATGGCCCACCGCCCCAGCTCGGTAATCCAGCGCGCGGCCAGCGTCGAGGAGGTGGCCAACATGGTGGTCTACCTGGCCTCGGCACAGGCCTCGGCTACCTCCGGCGCGGCGCTGCGGGTGGACGGCGGCGTGGTCGACGACATCCTCTGAGCCGGCAGGGCAACGCGCGGGCGGCGCCGCTGCCATCCTGCGCGAACGGCGACAGTGCTAGGCTGCGCCGGTTCGCAAGGAGTTTCCATGTCCGGCCACAGCCAGTTCGCCCTGCTTAAACAGCGTCGTTTCCTGCCGTTCTTCATCGTCCAGTCGCTGGGTGCGTTCAACGACAACATCTACCGGCAGGCGATCATCGGCCTGCTGTTCTTCCTCGGCACGCCGATCGAAGAACGCTCGCTGTACACCAACCTGGCCCCGGCGATCTTCATCCTGCCCTACTTCCTGTTCTCGGCCCTGGCCGGGCAGATCGCAGAGAAGCTGGAGAAGTCGCGCCTGATCGTGATCACCACCACCATGGAGATCGTGATCATGTCGTTGGCCGCGGTCGGCTTCCTCACCGAAAGCATGCCGGTCCTGCTGGTGGCGCTGTTCTGCACCGGCATGCAGTCCACCTTGTTCGGGCCGGTGAAGTACTCGGTGCTGCCCTCGATCCTCAAGCCTGAGGAACTCACCGGCGGTAACGGCCTGGTCGAGATGGGCACCTCGCTGTCGATCCTGACCGGCATGATCGCCGGCGGCCTGATCTTCCAGCTGGCCGGCAGTCACGGCCCGATCGTGGCCGCCACGGCGGTAATTGCCCTGGCCGTGGCTGGCAACCTCACCGCGCGGATGATCCCCAAGGTCGATGCCGGCGCCCCGGACCTGAAGATCAATTGGAACCCGCTGCCCGAATCACTGGCCGTGCTGCGCATGGCCAAGAAGCAGAAGGCGGTCAGCAACGCGATCCTCGGCGTGTCCTGGTTCTGGTTCGTCGGCACCATGTTGACCTCGCAGCTGCCCACCTACGCCGAGGTCAATCTGGGCGGCGGCTCCACGCTGTATATCTTTGCCCTGGCCCTGTTCTCGGTCGGCACCGGCACCGGCTCGCTGCTGTGCGAAAAGCTCTCCGGGCGTACCGTCGAAATCGGGCTGGTGCCGCTGGGCGCCTTCGGCATGACCGCCTTCATGCTCGACCTGTACTTCGCCCGTGCCGGTGAGTCGGCGGCCGCCGGCATGTCGATCCTGCAGTTCGTGCAGCATGCCGGCAGCGTGCGCATCATCATCGACCTGATCGGCATCGGCCTGTTCACCGGTTTCTTCGTGGTGCCGCTGTTCGCGCTGATCCAGAGCCGCACGCCGAAGTCGGAAATGTCGCGCGTGTTCGCCGCGCTCAACATCCAGAACTCCGGCTTCATCGTATTGGCCGCCATGCTCGGCCTGATCACCCAGCGCCTGCTCGGCTGGACAATCCCGCAGCTGTTCCTGGCGCTGGCCATAGCCAATGCGGTGGTGGCGATCTACATCTTCACCATCGTCCCCGAATTCCTGATGCGTTTCCTCAGCTGGGTGATGGTGCGCGGCCTGTACCGATTGCGCCTGCACGGGATCGAGAACAACGTGCCCGACGAGGGCGCTGCGTTGATCGTCTGCAACCACGTCAGCTACATGGACGCGCTGATCCTGTCGGCGACGATCCCGCGCCCGGTGCGCTTTGTCATGTACTACAAGATCTTCAACATCCCGGTGATGCGCTGGATCTTCCGCACGGCCAAGGCGATTCCCATTGCCGGCGCGCGCGAGGACCCGGCGCTGATGCAGGCCGCCTTCGATGAAGTGGACAAGGCGCTGGCCGAGGGCGAACTGGTCTGCATCTTCCCCGAAGGCGCGCTCACCCGCGACGGCGACATGGCCGCGTTCAAATCCGGCGTCGAAAAGATCCTCGAACGGCGCCCGGTGCCGGTGGTGCCGATGGCGCTGCGCGGGATGTGGGCCAGCATGTGGAGCCGTCGCGACACCCGCCTGGGCCGCATGCGCGTCCCGCGCCGCTTCCGCGCCCATATCGAGGTGGCTGCCGCGCCGGCCGTACCCGGTCGGACCGCCACCGCCGAGGCGCTGGAACAGCAGGTCCGCCAACTCCGCGGGGAAAACGGCTGAGACACTGTGCGGTAGGGATGTAAACGCATACATCCAGCGGCCCATCGGGTAGATTAGCGCCCGGGAAAGCACATCCGCGTAGGCCAGCGCGGGCAGCGGTCGATGCCACTGAGGCATTGACTGCACAAAACCATGATGTCGCCGTCGCATGTGTGCCGTTCACCACGCTCCAACCGAGTCAAACCCACCCTAAAAAATGGAGTTTTCCAAATGAACGCCACTGCTCCGCAGATTCCGAACCACCTGGTCTGGGCCATCCTGGCTACCCTGTTCTGCTGCCTGCCCGGCGGCATCGTCTCCATCGTGTACGCCGCCCAGGTCAACGGCAAGATCGCCGCCGGTGACATCGCCGGCGCGCGCGACTCTTCGGACAAGGCGAAGAAGTGGGCGATGTGGTCGGCCATTGCTGGCGTCGTCGGTCTGGTGCTGTATTTCGTGCTGGTGATGGCGATGGGCGGCATTGGCGCGCTGAGCAACAGCAGCTACTGATGCGTGCCCGGACGGCCTGGCGGCGGAACTCCCACCGGTTCCGCCGCCAGGCCGTTCCACTGTCATGACCCCGCAATCGCGCGCCACCCTCGTCCGTTGGACCCCGACCGCCGCCGTCGCGGGCCTCGCCGTGGGCGCGGTGATCCTCCTGCGCAACGTCAATCCGTACGCGCAGCACAGTGCTCTGCCGGGCTGTCCCCTGTATGCATTGACGGGCCTGTATTGCCCGGGCTGCGGCAGCACCCGCTGCCTCTACTCGCTGGTCCACCTGGACTGGCACGGCGCCCTGGCAATGAATCCCCTGCTGGTGACTGCCCTGCCATTCTTGCTGTTGATGCTGCTGCACGGCGCCGGGGTGCGCATGCGTTGGCTCAACCCGGTGATGCGCGTGCTGGCCAGCCCAGTGTTCTGGCTGGTCCTGCTGGTGGGCTATGCCGTGCTCAGAAACCTGCCGTGGGCGCCATTCTCCTGGCTCGCGCCCGGTTGAGCAGGCGCGCCGGCTGAAACAGCACGGGTTCCCATATCGGTTAGATTACCGCCCAGTGCGGCCGATCCGCGCCATGCACCCCACCCCAAGAACATGGAGTTTGCCCAATGAATGCCACTGCCCCGCTGCCGCCAGCCTCCGGTACCGTTCCGAACTACCTGATCTGGTCGATCGTCGTCACCGTGCTGGCCTTCTTCATGTGCTGCGTGTCGTGCCTGAGCTTCCCGGCGATCGCTACCGGCATCGTGGCCATCGTGTTCGCCAACAAGGTCAACACGTTGCTCAACCAKGGCGACCTGGTCGCTGCGCGCCAGGCATCCAAGAACGCCAAGATCTGGGCCTGGGTCACCACCGGCATCCTGATCGCTTCCACGCTGTTCTCGGTCATCTGGCTGGCCTTCGTCGGCGTCGACGGCTACATGGAGCAGATCCAGCAGTTCCAGCAGCAGATGGAAAGCAGCCACTGATG
Source organism: Stenotrophomonas sp. P5_A8 (assembly GCF_056400545.1). Classification (NCBI taxonomy): domain Bacteria; kingdom Pseudomonadati; phylum Pseudomonadota; class Gammaproteobacteria; order Lysobacterales; family Lysobacteraceae; genus Stenotrophomonas; species Stenotrophomonas sp. P5_A8. The sequence goes on from NZ_JBFULB010000042.1 coordinate 6,726, forward strand.
ACGCTGCTGCACGGCAAGCGCTGGTTGCTGGCCGCGCTCCCCCCGGTGGCGATCGCCACCGGGGCGGGGATCTGGGCCTTGCGCCATTTCGATCCCAACGCCGCCAACAGCCCGTTCCCGCCGTGCAGCTTCTTTGCCGTCACCGGTTATTACTGCATCGGCTGCGGACTGACGCGGGCGCTGCACGCGCTGGTCCACGGCGATGTGCTCACCGCGCTGTCGATGAATCCCCTGGCGATGGTGATGCTGGCCATCGCACCGCTGGTGCTGGGCTGGGCACTCGGCTGGCGTCCGCACTGGATGCAGCCGTTGATATCCCTGTTGATGAAGCCTGCCTTCTGGCTGACCCTGTTGCCGCTGTACTGGATCGCGCGCAACCTGCCGTGGGTTCCGTTTACCTGGCTCGCACCGGGCTGATCGCCCCAGCGTCGTGACGACCGCTCAGGTCACCCAGCCGGCAATCACCAGCAGCGCCAGCGCGGCCATCCACAGCAACAGCATCCGCCACACCAGGCTCATCGCATCGCGCAGTTCCGGCAGGCGGCGCCACACCGGCACCATGCCCGCATCGCTGTAATCGTGCGCGTCTTCGCGCAGCTCCGCGCTCACGCTGGCACGCGCCACCGCACCCAGAAACACCGTCGAGCCCGCCCACTGGTTGCCGTGCGCCTGTCGCCACGCCTTGTAGGCCGTATCGAAATTGCCCACCAACGCCATCGACAGCGACATCAGCTGCGCCACCGGCCATTCCAGCCAGCCCAGTACGATGCGCGCCCCGGCCATGCAGTCCACTGTCGCCAGCGAACGCATCGGGCCCACCGCCAGCAACGCCAGCAGCCGATACGCCAACGCACCCACCGGCCCCAGCAACAGAAACCAGAACAGCACCGCGAACCAGCGCCGCAGCGCATTGAGCACCGTCGCCTCGACCAAGGACGGCACGTCCTCGTGCAGGCTGCCACCGGCCGATTGCAGCTGCGCGATCGCCACGTGTCGGGTCGGGGCATCATCGGCATCGATCACCGCCTCGACATCACGGTCCAGATCGCGCGGGCCCCAGCAGATCACCAGCGTGGCCACGCCCAGCAGCAGCGAGGGCAGGCCGAACAGGCGGCCGTGCAGCGCCCACTGCACCAGCAGGAGCAGCAGCACCCACGGCAGCAGCGCCACGATCCAGCCCTGGCGGCCACGCCAGAAGCCCGAGGGTGCCGCGTGCACGTCCAGCCATTGCAGCCAGCGCCGGTACAGTCCGAAGCGGCGCAGCGCCACCGCCGCGACAGGCGCGACATGGCCGAGGGCCAAGGCGACCAGCACGGCGACGAGGGTGGTGAACATGTAAGCCTCCGGCGCGGTTTCTGGCCGCTACTATGCCCTGCGGCCCGGCAATTCCCCGGGGCCGTTGGTAATGTACGCCGTCACGTGTTCAGCCAGCGGCAACGCCGGCTCGCGATCAGCCCACCTGCTGGCGGTACCAGTGTTCGATCAGGCTGCGCGAGATCGAAATCGGTGGCGACAGGCGGATGCCCTGTCCGTCGTCTTCGACATCCCGGGCCAGCGCCGCGCCCACTTCCTCGGCGGTGAACCAGCGGGCATCTTCCAGTTCACCGTTCACCGTCGGCACGTCGTCCTCGGCGGTGGCGGCAAAGCCCAGCATCAGTGCGCCGGGGAACGGCCACGGCTGGGTGCCCAGGTAGCGGCATTCGCGTACGCGCACCTTGCTCTCTTCGAAGACTTCACGCACCACGGTCTGTTCCAGCGACTCGCCCGGTTCGACGAACCCGGCCAGCACCGAGTAGCGGCGCGGCGCCCAGTTGGCCTGGCGCCCGAGCAGCAGGCGCCCGTTGTTTTCCACCGCCACGATCACCGCCGGGTCCACCCGTGGGTAATGCTCGGTGCCGCATTGCGCGCACCGGCCGACGAAGCCGCCGCGCGAGAAGGTGACCGCACCGCCGCAGACGCCGCAGAAGCGCGTGCGCGAGTGCCAGTAGGACATGCCGCGTGCGTAGCAGAACGCACTGGCATCGGCGGCCGACCACGTCGTGGCCGATTCACGAAGGTCCACCCGTTGCGGGGCGGTGACATCCAGGGCGGATGCTTCCAGCGAGAACCAGGCGCGTTCGGCGCGCAGGCCCAGGAAGATCGCGGTCCCCGGCCCCCCGCCCACCTGCGCGCCGGTCAGCGGCAGGGGCTGGCCATCGTCCCCGGCCAGCGCGCGGCCGTCCTGGTCCATGACCAGCACATGCGCATCGGGCCACAGGCGTGCCAACGCGTCGGCGTCATCACGCAGCGTATCGGCACGTTCGAGGGGTTCGGTGGTGAAGGCGAAACCGGACAGCGGCGAAGAAAATCTCGACATACGCAAAGCCTGCCCAACTTCGACGACAGTGGCAAGCACCGGCCCACCCGTCGGGTCGCCGGTGCCGCCCGATCACATGCTGAAACTGCTGCCGCAGCCGCAGGTGGTCTTGGCGTTCGGATTGCGGATCACGAACTGCGCGCCGGTCAGGCTCTCGGTGTAATCGACCTCGGCGCCCATGAGGTACTGCAGGCTCAGCGGATCGACCAGCAGAGTGACTCCGTTGGTGTCCACGGCCAGGTCGTCCTCGGCACGGTTCTCATCGAACTCGAAGCCGTACTGGAAGCCCGAGCAGCCACCGCCCTGGATATAGACGCGCAGGGCAAGCGAGGTACTGGCCTCGTCCTGGATCAGTTCCTTCACTTTGGCCGCAGCGGCCTCGGTGAAGTTCAGGGGACGGTCCAGCGACTGGTAGTTCGGCGCGGGCGCGGGGGCGCCGGGCAGGGAAACAAGCGTGCTCATGTCCCCAGCATGGGGGCGCATGAGCACGCTTTCAAGCGATTGCCCGTTCAGGCCATCGCGTCGGCAAGCTTCTTGCGGGCGCTGCTGTCCTTGCCCTTGTCGGCGTTTTCATCGGCCGGCGGCGGCAGGGCCATCTGGGCGTTGCCGTGGATCAGGCGACCGGTCAGCTGGGCCCCGGCGTTCATTTCCACCACCTGATAGTGGATGTTGCCGGTCACCCGCGCGGTCGGGGTCAGCTCGACCTTCTCGCTGGCGTGCACATCCCCGTCCAGGCGGCCGCTGATGACCACCACCTGGGCACGGATCTCACCCTCGATGCTGCCCTGCTCGGCCAGCGTCAGGGTGGCATTGGCTGCGCCGTCGGCGGCGATCACCTTGCCCAGGATGGTGCCTTCCACGTACAGGCCCCCACTGAATTCCACATCACCGCGGATCACCACCTGCGCGCCGATCAGCGCGTCCACGACCAGATGTCCGTCGCGGTTGGATTTATTGCTGCCAAACATGGGCTTACTCCCCTTCTTTTGCCGATGGTGCAGCCGGTGCGCCGGCCTGCTTCCAATCAAAAACCTGGGTGGCGCCCCCCGCGCCCGATCCCAGCGTGACCCGCACACGTTGCGGGGTGAAGTCTTTCGGCAGGATGATGCTGCCGGTGAGCTGCTGGAAGTACCGGAAGGAATAGTCCTGGCCCGGTACCTTGGTGCGCTGGTGCAGCTCGTCCCAGCTGACCGAGGTCAGCTTGCCGCCTTTGACGCCTTCTACGGTGAAACGCATCTGGCCCTGGCTGATCGCGCCACGGTTCAGGTTCTGGGTGAGCACCACCGCGTACTGCCAGGTGCCGCCGGTTTCCGGGGCAAACTCGACCGAATGGGTGTTCAGGCCCTTGCGCTGGCTGGTCGCCCCGACCAGACGCTCGTAGAAGGCCACGTCCGCGCGCAGCCCGGCGATCTCTTCATCGCGCTCGCCCAGCGAGGTCTGCACTTCATTGTTGGCCGCGCGGCTGATGCGGTCGGAGGCCTGCAGCGTGGCCTGGCGCTGCTGCAGTTCCACCACCTGCTTGTTGAGCGCGTCCGCGTGCGCCTGTGCGGCGTCCAGCTGCTTGCCCACGTCGCCGCCGGGGCCGGCGGTCCAGCGGCCGACCAGCACCGCCACGATCAAGGTGACCAGCCACACCCCGGCCAGGATGGCCAGGCGACGGCGATCGGGCGCGGGCGCGTTGCCGGGCCGGCGGATCTGGATACGGGACGGTGTGGGGTTGCTCATGGCGGATGTCCGCGGCAGCGCCCAAGGCGATACCGGCACGGCCTCTGTCGGAACGATCGACTGGTTAGTGTAAGTCAGGGTCGGCCCATTTCACGCGCCCCGGGGCGTGGCCGGCGGTGGCGTTCATCGACGTCATCCCCGATAGTGTGGGCCTGTGCACACTTTGCAGGCGGAGCGCATCCCATGACCGAAGCCCATCTGTTCGTCATCGGCATCCTGCTGGCCTGGCTGGCCGGCATCCGCGCGTACCTGACCGTATTCGGCGTGGGCCTGGCCGGGCTGCTCGGCTGGGTCGATCTGCCGCCGGCGCTGCAGGCCACCCAATCCTGGTGGGTGCTGGGCACCTCGGCGGTGCTGGCCATCGCCGAGTTCTTCGCCGACAAGATCCCCGGGGTGGATTCGGTCTGGGACCTGGTCCAGACCCTGGCACGGGTCCCGGCTGGCGCCTTCCTGGCCGCGGCCACGTTGTCGCCCAGCGGCGAGCTCAGCGGCACCGCGCTGGTCGCCGGCGCCGGGGTGGCACTGACCAGCCATGGATTGAAGTCCGGCACCCGCGCCCTGCTCAATACCTCGCCCGAACCGGCCAGCAACTGGATGGCCTCGGCCGCCGAGGACACGGTGGTGGTCGGCGGGCTGGCGCTGGCACTGGCGCATCCGTGGCTGGCCCTGATCGTGGTGATCGGCTGCAGCCTGGCCGGCGCGCTGGTGGTGTGGCTGGTCTGGCGCACCTTGTGGAAAGGCATGCGCTGGCTGCTCGGGCAGGCCAGCCCAGCGCCGGATGTACTGACGAACCGCGACGTGCTGCCACCGTAAACCGGAGCACGCACGGCATAATTGCGCCGCAGACTGGGAGTACTGATGGCCGTCACCGAAAACGTTGTTGCATCCGCCCGCGCCACGCGCGCTGAAACCCCGCCGGCCGACCATTGGCAGCGCTGGGTCGGGACGCCCGCGCCCGTCGCGGCGCCGAGCAACGTGGTGCCGCTCACCGCTGCCATTGCCGTTGCACCGATGCCGCCGCCGATGCCGCCCCTGCCCGCTCTGGAAACGTCCCAACCGGACGACGGCGCCACGCCGCTGGCCCTGGATGCACCGTATCGGGTACTGATCGTTGAAGACGACCGCTCGCAGGCCCTGTTCGCGCAGAGCGTGCTTCACGGCGCCGGGATGGAAGCCATCGTGCACAGCGATGCCGAAGGCGTGCAGCAGGCGATCGCCGAGAACCGCCCCGACCTGATCCTGATGGACCTGCACCTGCCCGGCCTGGACGGCATGCGCCTGACCGCGCTGATCCGCCAGCAACCGGGTCAGCAGCTGCTGCCGATCGTGTTCCTCAGCGGGGACCCGGATCCGGAGCGCCAGTTCGAAGTGCTCGACAGCGGCGCCGACGATTTCCTCAGCAAGCCGATCCGTCCGCGCCACCTGATCGCCGCCGTGTCCAACCGGATTCGCCGCGCCCGTGCGCAGGCCGCCTCGCAGCCCGGCGCGCACGGCGCCCCGGCGATGAACAATCCCGAGACCGGCCTGCCCACCCGTCACCACGTGATGCAGCAGTTGGCCGCGTCGCTGGCGCACCGCGATCACGGCGGGCTGTTCTTCATCGAAGTGGCCAGTGCGCTGGGCCTGCGCGAACGCTACGGCTATGCCGCGTTCGAGCGGCTGATGGTGCAGGCCGCGCAGCGCCTGGCCGATGCAGCGCAGCCGCACCTGCTGGCGCGCTTGAACGACAACAGCTTCCTGGTGCTGGCGCGTGGCGTCGACGAGGAAAGCCTGGACAAGATGGCCCAGCACCTGCGCGAGCAGCTGTCCGCGCGCGCGTTCGTGATCCGCGATGACGAATCGGTGCACCTGCGCGGGGTGGTCGGGCATGCGCAGCTGTCGCTGGGCTTCAGCGATGCCGGCACCGCGCTGGAAGCGGTCGAGCGCACCACGCTGCAGGCCCGGCTGCTCAGCGCCGGCGTGGCCGCGCACGTGCGCCGCGAGGATGTCGCCGCACAGGAACACCTGGCCCTGCTGGAAGGCCAGCTCGAACTGGCCTACCAGCCGATCGTGGCCGTGGCCGGTGGCGACACCGCGCAGTACCAGGTGCTGCTGCGGCTGCGCCAGGCCGATGGCAGCGTGCTCACTGCCGGCCAGGTGATTCCCGCCGCCGAAGCGGCCGGGCGCATCGCCGACCTGGACCAGCAGGTCCTCGATCACGCCCTCGGGCTGCTCGATCTCTACCGCCACGCCACCCAGCCGTTGCATCTGTTCGTGTCGCAGTCGCTGCGCACGCTGGCGCGCGACGCCTTCGCCGACTGGCTGCTGGAATCGCTGGAACGTCGCCAGATCCCCGGCAGCGCGGTGGTCATCGACGTACGCCTGCCCGACGCGCTGATCCACACCGTCACCCTGCAGCAGTTCTGCGCGCGCATGAGCGCGGTGGGCGTGCGCTTCTGCCTGAGCCAGTTCGAGCCGGGCAGCGACGCCAACGCGCTACTGACCCAGCTTCCACTCACGTATGTGCGCATGGCAGCCCGCTTCTCCAGCGCCCATGCCAACCAGCACACCCGCGACGAGCTGCGCGCGGCGATCGAAAACGCGCACCGCGCCGGGCTGCAGATCATTGGCCAGCAGATTGAAGATCCGCAGGCTGCCGCCGCGATGTGGATGGGCGGGGTCGACTTCATCCAGGGCAACATGGTGCAGTCGGCGGGCAGTGAACTGAACTTCGACTTCCACAACGCGGTGTTGTGAGCATGACGACCCACGGACGGGTTYCACGCGCACTCTGGCTGGCAGCGATGGCCGCCGCCGTTGCAGGCACGGCCGCGATCCTGGCCGCCCTCGGCAGCCGCGGGCCGTGGCCGCTCATCGCCGCCGCCGCTGCCGTGCTGGCGATGATCGCCAGCCTGACCTGCGTGCAGCACTGGCGCGACACCCAGCAGCGGCTGCAACAGCTGCAGCGGCGCGGCGATGCGCTGGCCCGCGAGCGCGACCAGCTGCAGCACGCGGTGCAGCAGCAGGATGTACTGGAGCAGGAACTGCTGCGCGCCAAGCAGGCGGCCGAAGCCGCCGCGCTGGCCAAGGGCGAGTTCCTCGCCACCATGAGCCACGAAATCCGCACCCCGCTCAACGGCATCCTGCCAATGCTGGACCTGATCGCAGGCGGCCAGCTCGGCAACGACCAGCGCCAGATGCTGCAGACCGCCACGGTCAGCTCGCAGCAGCTGCTGCGCATCGTCGATGACATCCTCGATTACTCCCGTCTGGAGGCCAAGGGCCTGGACCTGGAGATCACCACCTTCAACCTGCGCGAACTGCTCGAAGGCCTGGTCCAGCTGATGCAGCGCACCGCCGATCCCAAGGCGCTGATGCTGTCGCTGGAACTGGACCCGGCGGTGCGGCTGTCGGTGCGGGGCGATCCGGTGCGGCTGCGCCAGGTGCTGGGCAACCTGCTCGTCAACGCGATCAAGTTCACCGAGCGCGGCCAGATCCGCGTGCGCGTGCAGCGCCAGGGCGAAACCAGCGCGCAGCATCAGTTGCGCTTCGAGGTCATCGACACCGGCATCGGCATCGACGCGGCCCTGCAGTCGCGCCTGTTCCAGTCCTTCAGCCAGGCCGATGCGTCCACCACGCGCATCTACGGCGGTACCGGGCTGGGGCTGGCGATCTGCAAACGCATCATCGACCTGATGCACGGACGCATCGGCGTCACCTCCACGCCAGGCCAGGGCGCCACGTTCTGGTTCGAGATTCCGCTGTTGAAAGTGATCGGCGACCTGCCCACGCTCGGCAGCGGCATCGGCACCACCCGCGCCCTGCTGGTCAGCACCGATGCACCGTTGGCCGCGCGCCTGGAACGCGTGCTGGAGCACCACGACGTGCGCCTGCACGTCGTGGACAGCGCCTCGACCGCACTGGACATCCTGCGCGCGCCGCAGCGCCCCGGCATCGAACCGGCGTTGACCTGGGTGATCGCCGACACCGACGCGCTGCGCCACGGCGCCATCGCGTTGCACCGGGCGGTCCTGCGCGACGCACGCGATCCCATCCCCAAACTGCTGTGGCTGCAGGGCAAGGACGCGCTGGCACCGGTGCTGCTCGGCGATGCGCTGGCGTTGCCACGCGACGCCGCCGACAGCGAGCTGCATGCGCTGCTGCGTCCCGCCAGCGCGCCCGCGCGCCCCGCGCCGCTGCTGGCTGATGTCGAGGCCGATGCAGGTCGCGAGCCGTCGCCACAGCTGGGCCTGCGCGTGCTGCTGGTGGAAGACAACAGCGTCAACCTGGCCGTCGCCCAACGCTTGTTGCAGGTGCTGGGGTGCAGCGTGGTGACCGCCAACGATGGCGAGCAGGCATTGCAACGCCTGGATACCCAGCGCTTCGACCTGGTGCTGATGGATTGCCAGATGCCGGTACTGGATGGCTACCAGGCCACGCGTCGTTGGCGCGCGCGGGAAACCGGGAACGGTGCCGCGCGTCTGCCGGTAGTGGCGATGACCGCCAACGCCATGGCCGGCGACCGCGAGCGCTGCCTGCAGGCCGGCATGGACGATTACCTGTCCAAACCGGTCAACCGCGCCTCGCTGCAGGCGTGTCTGCAGCGCTGGCAGGGCGAGGCGCCGGCGGTACACACGCCGGTGCAGGCACTGCGCGAGCCCGATCCGGCCGACATCGCCGCAGGCTTGGCCGCCCTGGGCGCGGCCGGCGTCGGCGAGAACGGCGACGAGCCGCTGCCGGTGCTGGACAACAGCGTGCTGGATGAACTGCTGGAGGTGATCGGTGCGCAGACCGCGCAGATCATCGGCGTGTTCCTGGACGACACGCCCGCGCTGATCCAGCAGTTGCAGGATGCCTCGGTCGCCGCCGACCTGGACCAGCTGCGCGCCATCGCGCACAGCCTGAAATCGGCCAGCGCCAATGTCGGGGCCATCGCCCTGTCGGTGGCCGCACGTCGGATCGAACACGACGCACGCGCCGGCACGCTGGAGCGCCCCGCCGTGGCCGTGGCGCTGTTGATCGCCGAGTTCGCCCGCGCGCGGATCGCGCTGGCCGGCTATCAGAACGGCCTGCGCGCCCCGCTGCAGGGCTGACTCAGTCGTCCAGCTTGGTGAGCAGGTAGTTCGGCTCGCTGATGCGCTCGATCAGATCCAGCTGGGTTTCCAGCCAGTCGATGTGCTCCTCTTCGGAATCCAGGATCTTCACGAACAGCTGGCGGCTCACGTAGTCGCCCACGGAGTCGGCATACGACACCGCATCACGCAGGGTGACCACACCGTCGCGCTCCAGCGCCAGATCGCATTGCAGGATCTCGGTCGGGTTCTCACCGATGCGCAGCTTGCCCAGCGCCTGGAAGTTCGGCAGGCCTTCGAGGAACAGGATGCGATCGGACAGCATGTCGGCATGCTTCATCTCTTCGATCGATTCCTTGTACTCGTGGTCGGCCAGTTCCTTCAGGCCCCAGTTCTTCAGCATCTTGGCGTGCAGGAAGTACTGGTTGATCGCGGTCAGCTCGTTGTAGAGGACCTTGTTGAGGAATTCGATGACTTTGGCGTCGCCCTTCATGAGCTGCTCCTGCTGCGTGTGAACGCGCGCACTGTAGCGCTTCGGGCGAAACCATGAAGGAACGCGAATCGTGCTCAGTTGCGCCGTCGCGCAACTGGGCACGACGCCTACGATCCGCTAGCAACCCGGGGTCGGTGGGTTGCCTCCACACCTCCGCGCGCTTTGGCGCGCCCCCTGTACTCCAAGGGAGCTCTCCACCCGACGGGATAGGTTGAGTCCACGCAGCGCGGATTAAAGGACCACGCAACGCGCCGCCTTGCGGGGCGGTCTCGGTCGTTCTTTCAAGAGAAACCCAGCAGGCACCGCGCAGTTGCGCGGAGAGGTACCTCAGGCAACTTGGGCCAGGCCCAACACCGGCAACGGCAGGTCGTGGGTGGCGCTGAACTTGGCCAGCAGGTCGGCCGCCATATCCAGGCACGAGCCGCAGGTGGCACCACAGCCGGTACGCATGGTCAGTTCGGACACGCTTGCGACACCGCTTTGCGCGGCTTCGCGGATCTGGTGGTCGGTAACCCCGTTGCAGATGCAGACGTACACGTGCGGACTCGGCAGACAGGCCCGGATCGGCCTGCCGCTATTCAAATCGAAACGAGAATGGTTGTCAATTTCGTATCTGAATCATTCTCGATACGGTTCAGCGACCCGGTGCACACCCTCCGGACTTGGCGGCAGATCGTCGACCGGACCGGCCCCTGGAGCCACGATCTGGGTCGTGGCGCCGTCTCAGGGGGTGCCCGGCTCGGCCTTGGCCTTCTTCGGCCAGTAGCCCCGCTTGGGCGGCGGAGTGCTGCGCTTGCGCGGCCGATCATGCCCGGCCGTGTTGCCGGGCATCCAGGCCTCCTGGGCGGACTTGGGCATCGATTCCACCCCGGTGCCGGCCACGCCCCGCGCCAACGGCGCCAGATGGCGCAGCGCACGTGCATAGACCCCGCGCTTGAACATCACCACATGCTCGACCGGGTACCAGAAATCCACCCAGCGCCACTGGTCGAACTCGGGGCTGTCGGTATGGTCCAGCGACACATGGGATTCGTCGCCGGCCAGCCGCAGCAGGAACCACACCTGCTTCTGGCCGATGCAGACCTGTTTCTCATTGCGGCGGATGGCCCGTGCCGGCAGCCGATAGCGAAGCCAACCCGGCGTCGCCCCGAGCACTTCGACGTGCTCCGGCAACAACCCGGTTTCTTCGTGCAACTCGCGATACATGGCTTCGACAGGCGTCTCGTCGGTATTCATGCCGCCCTGCGGGAACTGCCAGCCGTCCCGGCGCACACGTCGCGCCCAGAACACCTGCCCGTCTTCCCGCATCAGCACAATACCGACGTTCGGTCGATAGCCGTCCGGATCGATCACGATGCGGACTCCTAGAAAAATCTACTGTCCGGGACTGTGACACGCCGGCTGTCCACTCACAAGCGTGATGAAAAAGTGTTGACAGATCCCGGATACATCTCCAGAATTACCGGCTCCCTAGGCTATGTAGCTCAGCCGGTTAGAGCACAGCACTCATAATGCTGGGGTCGGTGGTTCGAGTCCACCCATAGCCACCAAGTTCAGCTTGGTTTTGTAGGGAAAAAGTGCAATACTTGCACGCAGATATTGCCCCGTYGCCAAGCGGTAAGGCACCTGACTCTGACTCAGGCATTCGGTGGTTCGAATCCATCCGGGGCAGCCAAATAAAACAAAAGGCCTGATCGAAAGATCAGGCCTTTTGTTTTATTTGGTGCAGTTAGCTGGGCGCTATGCGCCCAGCACCCCAACCTTGCGCAGCAAGACTGGGGTCCGCCTCCCTTACCTCCACATCCCCGCGCCTGTCGGCGCGCGCCCTTGGACTCTCCAAGGGGCTGCTTCGCCTGATGGTGCAGGAGGGGCGCTGGGCGCCATTGGGGGCAGGCGGGCAGGCGGGCAGGCGGGCAGGCAGCGTTCGCCATCAACGGCGAGATACGCCGCGATTGATCGGCGATGACGCCAGCACGGCCAGCGGCCCGGATGATGGAAGAGCGCAATCGGGGTCACGACCATCGCAAGCGTCACCCTCGGCTCGCGGATGGGCGACGAGGTTGCCGGCCAGCGGCCGGCACTACCGATTCAACGCCCCCAGGCGCTCGCCCGTTTTGCCTCGCTTTTCCCCTGCTCACCAGCCAACTGTCGAGGGTCGGCGCGGGTGGGTTGGCGGGACACGCTGCAAGTACATCCGTGTAAGCTCCGTCGC
>NZ_JBFULB010000043.1:0-36017 GCF_056400545.1 Stenotrophomonas sp. P5_A8
GCCTCCACCCGGGCGGCGAAGGCCTGTAATTGGGTGATGGCGTCGGAAGGTTCCATGACCGGCACGGTCGGCAAGGGCGGTGGAGGCGGTCAAGCGAATAATGACGGGGCCTGCGGCGGCTGGCTCCCGGTCCCTGTCGGCAGCGCCCCGGGCGGCGATCACGACCCGATGCGGGCGGGCGGATTGCTACACTGTGAGGCTGCCAGAGCGCCGCCCACCGGGGCTGCTGGCACCTTTTTCCGATCGAGCCCCAAGATGACCGAACTTCCGAGTGTCGATGACGTAAACCAGGCCAGCCAGGCGTTGGGCCTGGGCGCCACTGCCGCTGAACTGCATGGTGGCCTGTGCGGCTGGCTGTCCGCGGGCGGTGCGCCGGTGCGTGAATGGCCGGCGCGGGTGCTGGCCGACGACAACCTGCCGCTGCCGACCGACGGCGACGCGCTGTCGCGCCTGCTGAGCGCCAGCGTGGCGCAGCTGGAGGATCGCGACTTCGCCTTCGAACTGCTGCTGAGCGATGACGCCGATACCGCCGCGCAGGCCGATGCGCTGTTCACCTGGGCGCGTGCGTTCCTGGGCGGCTTCGGTCTGGGCGCGGGCGGTCAGCGTCCGCCGCTGTCCGAAGAGGGCGAAGAAGCCCTGAGCGACCTGGCCAAGCTGGCCCAGGCCTCCAGCGAAGACTTCGAAAGYGGCAACGATGACGACGAAGACGCGCTGGCCGAGATCGAAGAGTTCGTCCGCGTGGCGGTCCTGCTGCTGCACGGCGACTGCGTGATGGCGGCACGTCACCGGCAGCGCCTGAACTGAGATGGATATCCGGCAGCTGACCGGCATCTCCGCCGCCGAATACGCCCGTCGCCGCCGCCAGTTGATGGAGATGGCCGGCGACGATGCGATCCTGGTGCTGCCGGCCGCGTCCGAGCGGGTGCGCAGCCTGGACACGCATTATCCGTTCCGCCAGGACTCCGATTTCTGGTACCTCAGCGGCTTCCCGGAGCCGGACGCGGTGCTGGTGCTGATCCCGGGCCGGCGCCATGGCGAGGTGATCCTGTTCTGTCGCGAGCGCGATGCCGGTCGCGAGGCCTGGGATGGCGCGCGCGCCGGCCAGGAAGGCGCGGTGTCGCAGTACGGGATGGACGATGCGTACCCGATCGACGATCTGGACGAGATCCTGCCCGGGCTGCTGGAAGGGCGCTCGCGGGTGTACTACCACTTCGGGCGCGATGCAGACTTCGACCTCAAGCTGATCGGCTGGGTCAACCAGGTACGCGCGCAGGTCCGCCACGGCGCGCAGCCGCCGCATGAATTCCTGGAACTAGGGCACCTGCTGCACGAGCAGCGGCTGTTCAAGTCCAGTGCCGAGATCGCGTTGATGCAGCGTGCTGCCGACATCAGCGTGCAGGCGCACGCGGTGGCGATGCGCGTGGCCCGGCCGGGCATCCACGAGTACGAGCTGCAGGCCGATCTGGAACGGGAGTTCCGCGCCAACGATGCGTGCGCGGCCTACAGCAGCATCGTGGGCACCGGCGCCAACGGCTGCATCCTGCATTACCGCGACAACAGCGCGCGTTCGCGCGATGGCGACCTGGTGCTGATCGATGCCGGTGCCGAGTACCGCGGCTACGCCAGCGACATCACCCGCACCTTCCCGGTGAACGGCCGTTTCAGTGCGGAGCAGCGCGCGCTGCACGACCTGGTCGGCGCGGCGCAGGCGGCGGCGCTGGCCCAGGCGCACCCGGGCAATGCCTATGAGGCTGGTCACCTGGCCGCGGTGCAGACCCTGACCGAAGGCCTGCTGCGGCTGGGACTGCTGAAGGGCACGTTGGAAGAGAACATCGCCGAAGGTCACTACCAGCGTTTCTACCGGCACAAGACCGGCCACTGGCTGGGTCTGGACGTGCACGACGTCGGCGATTACCGCCTGGCCGGCGACTCGCGCATGCTGGAGCCGGGCATGGTGTTCACGATCGAGCCGGGCCTGTACGTGTCCGCTGACGACCGCAGCGTGGAAGCGCGTTGGCGCGGCATCGGCATCCGTACCGAGGACGACGTGTTGATCACCGAGGACGGCCACCGGGTGCTGACCGCGGCGTTGGCGCGCAGCGCCGATGAGATTGAAGAGGCGATGGCCTCGCGCTGACGGCACTACCGGGCGTGTTCGCGGTTCCTGCGCGCGGGTAGAGCCACCCACACATTACCCCAGTAGAGCCACCCCACGGGTGGCTGCGAACCACCTGCACATGACCCCGGTAGAGCCACCCCATGGGTGGCTGCGCGCGATGCCGGATTCAGGAGCGGCCCACCCATGGGGTGGCGCTACGCGGGTCATGCGGCACGGTGGTCCCGGCAACTGGCCGGGACCCATCCCTCAATCGGCGGCCGCGAATGCCGGGCGGGTCAGGTTGTCGGCGTCGGCCTCGGTGCACAGCACCTCGTCTTCGATGCGGATGCCGCCGTAGGGCCGGAAGAAATCGACCCGCGCCCAGTCGATGCTGTCGCCGTTGCCGGCCTGCTTCACTTCGTCCAGCAGCATGTCGATGAAGTACACGCCCGGCTCGATGGTGACCACCATCCCCGGTTCCAGCACGCGGGTCAGGCGCAGGTAGGGGTGGCCCTGCGGGCGCTCGATGCGGCCGCCGCGGTCGCTGGCGGCGAAGCCGGCGACGTCGTGCACCTGCAGGCCGATCAGGTGGCCCAGCCCGTGCGGGAAGAAGGCTGCGCTGACGCCGGTGGCCAGCGCCGCTTCCGGCGACACCTTGAGCACGCCGAAGTCCTTGAGGATGCCCATCAGCGACAGGTGCGCGTCCACGTGCAGCTGCTTGTAGTCCACGCCGGCCCGTACGCCGGCCGCCATCTGCTGCTGGGCGGCGTCGACCGCGTCGATCATCGCCTGGAACTCGTCGTGCCCGGCGGCCGCGTAGGTGCGGGTGATGTCGCTGGCGTAGCCGTAGGCACTGGCACCGGCATCGATCAGGAAGCTGCGCAGCGGCGTCGGTGCGCTGCGGCCGAGGTCGGTGTAATGCAGCACGGCGGCATGTTCGTTGAGACCGATGATGTTGCCGTAGGGCAACTCATTGGCGTCCTGGCCGACCGCGGCGCAGTAGGCCATGTGGATCTCGAACTCGCTGGCGCCGGCACGGAACGCGGCGTCGGCGGCGCGGTGACCGCGCACGCCCAGGCGCTGGGCCTGGCGCATCAGGGCGATTTCGTACGGGGTCTTGTAGCCACGCTGCCAATCCAGGTAGTGCAGCACCGGCTCGGGATTGTTCGGCACGAAGGCGCCCAGCGTGCTCTGCGGCTCGCCCAGGATCGCGCACCGCGCCGGGTCCTTGGGCAGCAGCGCCAGCGCCTGCTCGGCGGTGCGGATGATCTCGATGTCGACGTGTTCCACCCACCAGCCGTTGGGCGCGTCGGGCACCACGTGCCAGTAATCGAACGGCTGGAAGAAGATCACCTTCGGGCGCTGGCCCGGGGTGTACACCAGCCAGCTGTTGGGCAGCTTGGTCAGCGGCAGCCAGGCCTTGAAGTTCGGGTTGACCGCGTACGGGTAGTCGCGGTCATCGAACACCTGGTAGTGCTGGGTGCCGCTGGGGACCACCAGATGATCGAAGCCGCCGCGTGCCAGCGCTTCGTCGGCGCGCTGGCGCAGCACGCTGACGTGGTGGGAATACAGGGCGCCGAGGTCTGGCTGGTTCATCGCGGGGGCTCGTTCGACAGTGCGGAATGCAGCCCCTGATTCTGCCGCAATCGGCTCCGGCGCGCTGTGCCAGAACCGGCACTCAGACCGCCGAAGTTTCCTGCGCGATCCACTCGCGCAGCTGCTCGCGGTGCTCGCGGCTGAGGGTGAGGAAGCGGAAACCCACCCAGGCCTGGYCCGGTGCGTGGGTCTGCTCGCTCCACAGCAGGTGCGCGCCCACGTCCAGCGCCAGCCGCTGGCCCTGCGGCCCGGGGATGGCGAACTGCAGCTGGTACAGCGCGTCGTCGTGCATGGGCACCGAGGCCAGCATCAGCATGCCGGTCTCGGAGACATTGCCCAGCCGACCGACCACGCACTCGGCCAGCATGTCGGTGACCGGGACCAGTTCGGCGACCTGGCGGCGCGGGGCGCGGCGGGTATCGGTGTCGGTGTCGGTACTCATTGCGCGCTCTCCACGGCGGGGCCGGTGCCGGCCAGCGAACGCAGCGTGCGCAGCGTGGCCTGCCAGGCACGGTCGATCAGGCGGCTCTTGTCCTCGCTGACGATCCGCACCTGGCCATGCGCCATCAGCCGCGCCAGCGCATCCAGCGAATGCTCGCCGACCTTCTGTCCACGTGGATTGACGAACAGCGCATTGTCGGTGAGCAGGCTGTACCAGGACAGGCGCTGCCGGCGCAGGTCGCCCTGCTGGTTGGTGGTGAACTCGAACCAGGTGCCGAATGGCAGCGTGCGCAGCTGTCGGTAGCAGTCTTCCTCGGCGACGGTGCGTGCCAGCGGTGCCACCTTGCGCGCTTCGTTGCCTTCGGCCTGTTCGCCCAGGCGCGTGCGGGCGCGGATGCGCGCGGTCAGTTCGGTGCGTGAACTGCTGTCGTCCTCACCGCCGGGGGTGGACAGGCGGCGGGCGATCGCCGCCGCTTCGTCCTGGTGGTAGCCGACCTGGGTCAGTGCGGTCTCGACCTGGCCGCCGAGTTCGGTATCGCTGGCCTCGGTGCCCGGTGGCAGGCAGGTGACCTCGGCGATGCGCGCGGTTTCCTGTTCGCGCTGCTGCCACTGTTCGGAGCCTTCGCCGTGGCGCAGCAGGGTCAGGGTGAGCACGTCCGACCATGCCTGCTTGAGCAGCGACTGCACGAAGCGTGGCGGCGCGGCCTGGGCACACAGCTGTTCGATGCTGGCACCGGCCTGCTGCTTGGCCGCCTCCAGCCGCTCCTTGCCGCGTGCGGCTTCCACGTGGCGGCGCTCGGCCAGTTCGGCCTTGTGCGCCAGCGCGCGGAAGTGCTGCTGGATCTCTTCGTTGGCGGTGTCGAACACCGCCGCGTCGCCCTGGTAATCGTTGACCACCTGGTCGACCGCGCGGCCCAGCTTCTGCACCAGCTGCGGATCGACGTCCTCCTCGCCCAGCCAGTTGGCACCGGCTTCTGCCACGGCGTTGAGCAGTTCACGGGCCGGGTGCTGGTCACGTACGAAGAACGCCGGATCGGACAACGCCGCGCGCGCCACGGGCACCTGCAAGCGGGCCAGCAGGTCGGCGGCGACCGCATCGGGGCGCACTTCACGCTGGATCTGCCCGTACAGCATGTYCAGCAGGTCGAAGGTGTCGTTGTCCTTGACCGTCAAGGCGGCCTGCGCGCCATGGTCGGCGCGCATCTGCGCCAACAGGGCGTTGTGCAGGTCGCCCATGCTGCGCCGCGCGCTGCCGCTGCCCACGGCCTGCGCCTGGAGCTTGGCCAGGGTGGCATGCACGGTCTCGGTGGCCACGGCGACCGGGGAGGGCGCTGGCGAGGAAGACGTGGGCGACGCTGGCGTGGTCGCCGCGCCGTCACCGTCGGCAGCGCTGTGGGTATCGCCAGTGCCAGAGCCCGTGCCAGAGCCAGAGCCAGAGCCAGAGCCCGTGCCGGTACTGCCAGCGGCCTGCCCCGCGGCGCCGGCAGTGGCGCCGGCAGTGGCGCCGGCAACATCGCTGCCGCTGGTCTGACGCGCCGCGCTGAGCAACTGGTGCAGCGCCGACATTGCCGGGGCGGACAGGTCCTGCGCAGCGCCTGTCGCGGCCTCCTGGGGCATCTGCATGGGAGCGGTGGACGCAGGGGGCGTGGCCGCCGGACGCAGCGAGGCGGGCAGGGCGCCCATCGCCTCGCTGGTCATCGCCGCCCAGCTGCCGCTGCTGGCCGAGCCGCTCCAGCCGGTGAGCGGACGGGTGACCTTGCCGCCTTCGCGCGGGGGGGCGTTGCGCTCCGGCCCGGTGACGATGCGACGGGTGGTCGCCGAGCGTGCCAGGTACGGGGTGTAGACCAGTCCCGGCAGGATGCCTTCGTGGCCGAGCAGGATGTTGGCGCGTTCCAGCAGCTCGCCGAGCCGGTCGATCAGCTGGCGGTCGAACACCCGGTACAGCGCCAGCTGGGTTTCCATGCCCAGGTCGAAGCGTTCGCCCAGCCCGCGCACGATCCCGCACAGCACCTGCGGGCCGAACGGCAGGTCCTCGACATCGAAGGCCGGCCCGGCGGCAAGCACGCCGAAGCGCTGCCCGAGCAGCTGCAGCGCACTGGCCGAGCGCTGGGTCTCGCGGCGGATGATGTCCACCAGCACGATGTCACGTTCGATGTCGGTGTCGGCCACCAGGGTCAGCGTGGTGGCGGTCATCGCCGCTGCAGGCGTTGCCGGGGCGTGGCGGATACGCGGCTCGCGCAGCCCGGCGAGGGCGGTGGCCAGTTCCTCCAGGAAGCGCGGGGCGAACTGCGCGTTGACCTCGTGCAGGCGGCGGGCCTGGGCGTAGATGTCGGCCTGGATCTGGCTGTTGTGCGCGCGTTCGGCCTCGCGGAACAGCTCGCGTTCCAGTTCCACGATGGTCAGCTTGAGCGGGTTGGCCAGGGTCTGCGCCGCCAGCGCGTGCAGGGCGGCGAGCAGCCGGCGCACGCGCGGTGGCGCGGCCACGCTGGCGAAACGGGCCGGATCGGGCTGGGACGTTGAAGGTGCGGACGCAGACATCCGTTGTAGTTCCGGCTCCCCTGAGAGCACAGAATCTAACGTTTTCGCCCTGTCACCGCCAGAAGGGATACCCCGACAGCGTGGACGCGACCGTGGGTCGGCTGCTTTGCATGGCGTTGGCGGGCTGGATGACGTGGGCTGATCGGGGGCCGCTGACCGACAGTGGCCGACCAGCGGCAGGCAATCAAGAGCAGGATCAAGAGCAGGATCAAGAGCAGCCGACCAACGGTCGGCTCTACGGGAGGAACAGTTCGACCACGTCGTTGGTGAAGCGCCGGCCCAGTTCGGTGGGCCGGGCATGCTCGCCGTCGAGCGTCATCCAGCCACGCGCGATGGCGGCCTGCAGCGGCGCGGCGATGCTCGCGCGCGCCAGCCCGGTGCGCGATTCGAAGTCCTTCAGGGTGAAGCCTTCATGCAGGCGCAGCAGGTTGAGCATGTACTCGAACGGCAGGCGCGGCGCATCGATGATGTCATCGCCGCCGATCGCCGCCGGGCTGCCGGCGGCGTCCATGAAGGTCTGCGGGTGCTTGTGCTTCCAGCGGCGCAGCACGTGCTGTTCGGCGCCACTGCTGATCTTGCCGTGCGCGCCCGCGCCGATCCCCAGGTAATCGCCGAAGCGCCAGTAGTTGAGGTTGTGCGCGCTCTGCCGGCCCGGCCTGGCGTAGGCGCTGACTTCGTACTGGGCGTAGCCGGCGTTGGCGAGCAGGGCCTGGCAATGCTCCTGGATGTCCCACGCCGAATCCTCGTCGGGGATGCCCTGCGGCGGCTTTGCGAAGAACACCGTGTTCGGTTCCAGGGTGAGCTGGTAGTGCGACAGATGCGTGGGCTGCAGCGCGAAGGCACGCTCCAGATCATGCTCGGCCTGCGCAAGCGTCTGCTGCGGCAGCGCATACATCAGATCGATGTTGAAGTTGTCGTAGCCGGCGTCCTGCGCCAGCTTCACCGCGCGCTCGGCTTCGCCACTGTCGTGGATGCGGCCCAGGCGCTTGAGCGCCTCGTCGTTGAAGGTCTGGATGCCGAAGCTGATCCGGTTCACCCCGGCAGCGCGGTAGCGGTCGAAGCGACCGTGCTCGGCGGTGCCCGGGTTGGTCTCCAGGGTCACTTCCAGGTTCGGCGCGAAACGCAGCCGGGCCGAGGCCGCCTGCAGGAAGCGGTCGATCGCTTCCGGCGGGAACAGGCTCGGCGTGCCGCCACCGAAGAACACGCTGCTCACTACCCGGCCCCAGACCAGGGGCAGGTCCTGGTCCAGGTCGCGGATCAACGCGTCGATGTACGCCTCGAACGGAAGCTCACCCTTGGCCGCGTGCGAATTGAAATCGCAGTAGGGGCATTTGCGCAYGCACCACGGCAGGTGCACGTACAGCGACAACGGCGGCGGAATCAGCCGCAGTTCGTGGGCGTGGTCGTGATCGCCGGTGCAGTGTTCGCCGGGCAGGTGGTCGCAATGGTCGTGTGGCTGCTGCATGGCATTCAAGGGTAGTGCCGGCCGCTGGTCGGCTTTCCAGACATCATCAGGGTAGGCATCACAGCAGGGCGGGCAGCTTCTGCCTGAGCAGCTGCAGGGCGATGGCGCGATGGCTGATGGCGTTCTTCCGCGCCGGTTCCATTTCCGCCGCGGTCAGGCCGAGCGCGGGGTCCAGGAATACCGGGTTGTAACCGAAGCCATGGCTGCCGCGCGGTTCGTCCAGGATCACCCCTTCCCAACTGCCTTCGCAGATCAGTGGCTGCGGGTCGTTGGCATGGCGCAGCAGCACGATCACCGCATAGAAGCGTGCGGTCCGGCGCTCGGCCGGCACGTCGCGCATCGCCTCCAGCAGCTTGGCGTTGTTGGCCGCATCGTCGGTCGGGCTGCCGGCATAGCGCGCGCTGTAAAGGCCGGGCGCGCCATCGAGCGCATCGACGATCAGGCCCGAGTCGTCGGCCAGCGCCGGCAGGCCGGTGCTCTGGCAAGCGTGGCGGGCCTTGATCAGCGCGTTCTCGACGAAGGTCAGTCCGGTTTCCGGCACATCGCTCACGCCCAGCTCGCCCTGCGCCACGATCTGCAGCGGCAGGTCGCCGAGCATGGCCTGCAGTTCCTTGAGTTTGCCGGCGTTGCCGCTGGCCAGGACCAGTTTCATCCTTTCGCCTCCAGCAGATCCCAGGTGTTGCCGTAGAGGTCGCGGAACACCGCGACGGTCGCGTAAACCTCTTCGCGCGGGGTTTCCAGGAATTCCACGCCCTGGGCGGTCATGGCCGCGTGGTCGCGCCAGAAATCGTCGGTGTTCAGGAAGAAACCGACCCGGCCACCGGTCTGGTTGCCGATCCGCGTGCGCTGTTCCTCGGTGCTGGCGCGGGCCAGCAGCAGGGCAGCGGCACTGCCGTCGGTCGGCCCGACCACCACCCAGCGCTTGTCGCCCTGGTCGATGTCATCGATGAGGGTGAAGCCGAGCTTGGCGGTGTACCAGGCGATGGCCTCGTCGTAATCGGCCACCACCAGGGTGGTCAGGGCGATGCGGCGGTTCATGCAGACGCCAGGGCGGCCTGCTGTGCCGCGAACAGGTCCTTGATGCCCTTCTCGGCCAGCAGCAGCAGCGCGTCCAGTTCATCGCGACGGAAGGCATGGCCTTCGGCGGTGCCCTGAAGTTCGATGAAGCCGCCGCCGTCGTTCATGACCACGTTCATGTCGGTGTCGCAGTCGCTGTCTTCGGCGTAATCCAGGTCCAGCACCGGCGTGCCGCGGTACACGCCCACCGACACCGCCGCGACCGCGCCGAAGATCGGGTTGCGCTTGATGTCCCCGCGCTTGAGCAGGAAGTTGACCGCATCGACCAGGGCCACGTAGGCACCGGTGATCGCCGCGGTACGGGTGCCGCCGTCGGCCTGCAGCACGTCGCAGTCCAGGGTGATGGTGCGCTCGCCCAGGGCGCCGCGGTCGATGCAGGCGCGCAGCGTGCGGCCGATCAGGCGCTGGATTTCCAGGGTGCGGCCGCCCTGCTTGCCCCGCGCCGCTTCGCGGTCGTTGCGGGTGTGGGTGGAGCGCGGCAGCATGCCGTACTCGGCGGTGACCCAGCCTTCACCCTTGCCGCGCAGGAAGCCCGGCACGCGGTTTTCCACGCTGGCGGTGCACAGCACGCGGGTTTCACCGAAGCTGACCAACACCGAGCCCTCGGCGTGGCGGGTGAAGGCGCGTTCGATGCGCACTTCGCGCAGCTGGTCGGCCTGGCGGCCGCTGGGACGGGAATCGGACATGCTTGGCTTCCGGTAAGTCAGGGGATGCAGGACCGCGCCCGGACCGGAGGACCGGCAGGCGAGGAGGTCGCAAGGAGACCGCTAGGGTACCATTTGCACTTTGAGAGCACCGGAAACCCGCATGATTCGAAGCATGACCGCCTATGCCAACGGCGAGCGCGCCACCCGTTGGGGCACGCTGGCCTGCGAGCTGCGTTCGGTCAACCACCGGTTTCTGGAGGTGGGCGTGCGCCTGCCCGACGAACTGCGTGCGTTGGAGCCGCAACTGCGCGAGCGCGTCGCTTCCCGCTGCAGCCGCGGCAAGATCGACCTGGTCATGCGCCTGCGTGCCCCGGAGGTCACCGGTGCGCTGGTGGTCAACGATGCGCTGCTGGCCCAGCTCGGTACGCTGGCCACCCGCTTGTCGCCCGGCTTCCCGAACCTGCAGGTGAGCTTCACCGAACTGCTGCAGCTGCCCGGGGTGATGCAGGGCGAGGCGGTCGACGCCGCTGCGCTGCATGCCGAGGCGCTGGCCCTGCTCGATGCCACCCTGGACGGCTTCGTGGCCGCGCGCGAGCGTGAAGGCGACAAGCTGGCCACTGCCATCCAGGAACGCGTGGATGGGGTGGAGCGCATCGCCGCCGAAGTCACCACGCTGATCCCGCTGATCCGCGAGGGCCAGCGCACCAAGCTGGCCGCGCGCCTGGCCGATCTGCCGCACCCGGTCGATCCGGGTCGTGCCGAGCAGGAGCTGGTGATGTGGCTGCAGAAGCTGGACGTGGATGAGGAGCTGGACCGCCTCGGCAGCCATATCGTGGAGATCCGCCGGGTGTTCACCCAGCGCGAGCCGGTCGGCCGGCGACTGGACTTCCTGCTGCAGGAGTTCAACCGCGAAGCCAATACGCTGGGCTCCAA
Organism: Stenotrophomonas sp. P5_A8; assembly: GCF_056400545.1. NCBI lineage: Bacteria > Pseudomonadati > Pseudomonadota > Gammaproteobacteria > Lysobacterales > Lysobacteraceae > Stenotrophomonas > Stenotrophomonas sp. P5_A8. The sequence continues at coordinate 10,796 of NZ_JBFULB010000043.1, forward strand.
GTCGGTGGACAGCCGCACCTCCAACGCCGCCGTCGAGCTGAAGGTACTGATCGACCAGATCCGCGAACAGGTGCAGAACATCGAATGAGCAGCCAGCCCACGCCGACCGCCGAGCCCGCACGCGGCACGCTGTACATCGTGGCCGCGCCCTCCGGGGCCGGCAAGAGCAGCATCGTCAACGCCACCCTGGCGCGCGACCCGCAGATCGCGCTGTCGATCTCGTTCACCTCGCGGGCCACGCGCCCGGGTGAGATCAACGGCGAGCACTACCACTTCGTCAGTGCGGCCGAGTTCGAGCGGATGATCGCCGCCGGCGACTTCTTCGAGCATGCCTGGGTACATGGCGACTGGAAGGGCACCGCGCGGCAATCGGTGGAGCCGCAGCTGGCCGCCGGCCAGGACGTGCTGCTGGAGATCGACTGGCAGGGTGCCCAGCAGGTCCGCCAGCTGGTGCCGGGCACGGTGACGGTGTTCATCCTGCCGCCGTCGAGGCAGGCCCTGCAGGACCGCATGCGCAAGCGCGGGCAGGACAGCGAGGCGGTGATCGCCCAGCGGCTGGCCGCCGCGCGTGAAGAAATGCTGCATTTCAATGACTTCGACTACGTCATCGTCAACGAAGTCTTCGAAACCGCCGTGGACGAGCTCTGCGCCATCTTCACCGCCAGCCGCCTGCGCCGGGAGGCCCAGAAGGTCCGCCACGCGGGCCTCATTCAGGCCCTGTTGACCCAGGAAGCGGCCACAACTGACTGATTCTCAACGGGGTGCTAGCCGGTTGGCTTGATTTTGTCCAGTCCTGGCCGGTACAATCCGTCCCCTTTCCCTCATTCGATTGAGCAGCCCTCACCGGCTGCCGGGAGCCCGCATGGCCCGCATCACCGTAGAAGATTGTCTGGAAGTCGTGAACAACCGTTTCGAACTGGTCATGATGGCGTCCAAGCGCGCCCGTCAGCTGGCCAATGGCGTCCAGGCCACCCTGGACAACAGCGAAACCGAAGACAAGCCGACCGTGCTGGCGCTGCGCGAAATTGCCGCCCGCAAGATCGACAACGCCCTGATCGACGAAGTCGAGAAGGCCGAGCGCGAGCGTGCCGAGCGTGAAGCACTGGAATGGGCCGCTGCCGAAGTCGTCGCCGACGAAGACATGTCCAAGAACGACGACTGATCGCACCTGATCGTTCGTTGTTGTTTGAACAGCCCGCCCCTGGCGGGCTGTTCTGCGTTTGGGCGTGGCACATCGGGGAAATGCCGCGTTGCGAAGATGGTCACTCGCCGCATCGCGCGCCACCATCATCGGTAGGCGACCGCCGTTGGTCGACGCAGCGGGGGGCGGATCCCCTGTTCAGATGTTTGCCGTTATCCCGCCGCTGGCATAGTCTTCCAGCCATGAACCCAGGCCCCACTGCCAAGGTCGCCTCGCCCCCCGGCGCGGCCGTACCCGACTATGTCCTCCAGCTCGAACGCGCAGCGCATTACCTGCCGCCCGAGCAACTGCCGTTGCTGCGCCGTGCCTGGGAAGTCGGTGCCTCCGCGCATGCCGGGCAGACCCGGAAGTCCGGCGAGCCCTACATTACCCATCCGGTCGCCGTGGCGCAGGTGCTGGCGGAGCTCGGCCTGGACGTGGAAGCGCTGATCGCCGCGATCCTGCACGACACCATCGAAGACACCCCGCTGACCCGCGAGGAGCTGGCCGCCGAATTCGGCGAAGCGGTGGCCGAGCTGGTCGATGGGGTGACCAAGCTGGACAAGCTGAAGTTCCGCGACCGCCAGGAAGCGGCTGCCGAGAGCTTCCGCAAGATGCTGCTGGCGATGTCGCGCGACCTGCGCGTGATCATGATCAAGCTGGCCGATCGCCTGCACAACATGCGCACGCTGGGCGCGCAGAGCCGCGAAGCGCGCGGCCGCATCGCCCGCGAAACCCTGGAAATCTACGCACCCATCGCGCAGCGGCTGGGCATGAGCCTGGTCAAGAGCGAGCTGCAGAACCTGGGCTTCAAGGCGCTGTATCCGTGGCGCCACGCGATCCTGGAAAAACACATCCGCAGCCAGCCGGTGGTGCGCCGCGAGGCAATGGCGCAGGTGGAAGTGCAGCTGAGCCAGCGCCTGGCCAAGGAAGGGCTGGAACACCGCCTGGTCAGTCGCATCAAGACCCCGTGGAGCATCTACAACAAGATGCACGACGAGAACAAATCCTTCGACCAGGTCATGGACGTGTTCGGCTTCCGCCTGGTCGTGCGCAACGTGCCCAGCGCCTACCACGCGCTCGGCGCGGTGCATGCCACCTTCAAGCCGCTGGACGGGCGCTTCCGCGATTTCATCGCGATCCCCAAGGCCAACGGCTACCAGTCGCTGCACACGGTGCTGTTCGGGCCGTACGGTTCACCGATCGAGGTGCAGATCCGCACCGAGGAAATGGACCTGATCGCCGAGCGCGGCGTGGCCGCGCACTGGACCTACAAGTTCGGCGGCGATTCCCCCAATAGCGCGCAGAGTCGTGCGCATGCATGGATCGTGGAGCTGATCGATTCGCAGCGCGCGGCCGGTTCGTCGCTGGAATTCCTGGACAACGTCAAGGTCGACCTGTTCCCGGACGAGGTCTATCTGTTCACGCCGAAGGGCAAGATCCTGGCCCTGCCGCGCAACTCGACGGCGCTGGACTTCGCCTATGCGGTGCATACCGACGTGGGCAACATGGCGGTGGCCTCGCGGGTGGACAAGAAGCTGGTGCCGTTGCGCACCAAGCTGGTGAGCGGGCAGACGGTGGAAGTGATCACCGCGCGCTCGGCCACGCCCAAGCCGCAGTGGCTGGAGTTCGTGGTCAGTTCGAAGGCGCGCACGGCGATCCGCCACCAGCTCAAGCAGCTGGAGCATGAGGACGCGGTGCAGCTGGGCCATCGGATGCTGGATCGCGCGCTGGAGGCGATGGACAGTTCGCTGGAGCGGTTGCCGAAGGGTCGGCTGGATGCGTTCCTGGCCGAGCACCGGTACCCGCGTCTGGAGGCGTTGCTGGCAGAAGTGGCACTGGGCAACTGGATGCCGAACCAGGCGGCACAGGCGTTGATGGCCTATGCGGAGCTGCGCGGTGGCGGTCACTCGAAGCATTCGCAGGAGAAGATCCTGATCAACGGCAGCGAGCGCGGGGTGGTGAGCTTCGCCAACTGCTGCCAGCCGATTCCGGGCGACGACATCATGGGCTACCACACGGCCGGCAAGGGCATCGTGGTGCATCGTCTGGACTGTCCGAACCTGGCGGAGCTGCGCAAGTCGCCGGAGCGCTGGGTGCCGATCGGGTGGGATACGACGGTGTCGGGCGATTACGATACGGCGCTGGTGGTGGAGGTGGAAAACGGGACGGGCGTGCTGGCGCAGCTGGCGGCGGCGATCGCGCAGAGTCACTCCAACATCGAGCGGGTCGATTATCTGGATCGCGATTTCAACGCGGCGGTGCTGGCGTTCAATATCCAGGTGCGCGACCGCAACCATCTGGCCGAGGTAATGCGCCGGCTGCGGCGGTTGTCGGTGGTGCAGTCGGTTCGCCGACAATAAGCCGCATTCCGCGCGGCGATGATAGGCGCCGACGCCCTTCGCCTGGCAATGGGCACACCACCGGAGGGTAGAGCCGACCGTTGGTCGGCTGCCGTAGACCGCGCGGCGATGATCGGCTCCAACGCCTCTTCGCCGGGCAATGGGCACACCACCAAGGTAGAGCCGACCGTTGGTCGGCTGCCGTAGACCGCGCGGCGATGATCGGCTCCAACGCCTCTTCGCCGGGCAATCGGCACACCACCAGGGTAGAGCCGACCGTTGGTCGGCTGCCGTGCACCGTGCGGCGATGGCCGGCTCCAACGCCTCTTCGCCGGGCAATGGGCACACCACCAGAGGGTAGAGCCGACCGTTGGTCGGCTGCTCGCACACTGCGCGACAATGATCGATATGGTCGGCCGGCCCACCAACCGTCTTCGTCATTCTCCGGCCGGCCGACCAATCGTCTTCGTCGTTCTCCGGCCAGCCGACCAATCGTCTTCGTCGTTCTCCAGTCAGCCGACCAACGGTCGGCTCTACCGTGGATCGTGGCTTTGATCGGGGCTTTGATCGGGGCTTCGGGGCTACAATTGCGCTCCCCCTTTTGAACCGTGGAGCTCCCATGTCCCGCCAGATCATCACCAGCGCCAAGGCACCGGCCGCGATCGGTCCGTATTCGCAGGCCGTGCGTGCTGGCAATACCGTGTATTTCTCCGGCCAGATTCCGCTGGACCCGGGCACCGGTGACATCGTCGGTGCCGGCGATATCGAGGCGCAGGCGCGTCGGGCGTTCGACAACCTCAAGGCCGTGGCCGAAGAAGCCGGCGGTTCGCTGGACCAGATCGTGCGTCTGGGCCTGTACCTGACCGATCTGGCCGAGTTCGCCAAGGTCAATGCGGTCATGCAGGACTACTTCAAGGCGCCGTTCCCGGCCCGCTCCACGATCGAAGTATCGGGCCTGCCCAAGGGCGCCAACTTCGAAGTCGATGCGGTGATGGTGCTCGACCAGGCCTGACGTGGCGCGGTCACGGGCTCCTGCACCGGCGCTGGCCGCGGCCGGGGAAGCATCGTTGTCGATGCTTTCCGGGATCGGCCCGGCGGTGGCCGCCAAGCTGGTGGCCCGTGGCCTGTCCTCGCTGCAGGACCTGTGGCTGCACCTGCCGCTGCGCTATGAAGACCGCACCCGGCTGACCACCATCGCCCGGTTGCAGCCGGGCGTGGCGGCGCAGGTGGAAGGGCGGGTGAGCGCGGTCGAGCGCGGGTTCCGTGGTCGACCGGTGCTCAAGGTCGCCATCGAAGATGATTCCTACGGCACGCTGGTGCTGCGGTTTTTCCACTTCCGCGCCCAGCAGGTATCGCAGTTTGCCGTCGGCACGCGGATCCGCTGCTACGGCACCGCCAAGCCCGGGCATCTCGGGCTGGAGATCGTCCACCCCAGCTACCGGGTGATGGGCAGTAACGACGATGACGAACTCGGCGACAGCCTCGACCCGGTCTATCCCGCGGTCGACGGCGTCGGGCCGGCCACGATGCGCCGGTTCATCGGGCTCGCGCTGGATCGGTTGCCGGAAGAATCCACGCTGGAGCTGTTGCCGCCCGGTTGGCTGTCCGGGATGGGGCTGCCGTCGCTGCGCAGTGCGCTGCTGACCGTGCACCGGCCGCCGCCGGATGCCGATCTGGCCGCGTTGGCAGCCGGCCGGCACCCGGCGCAACGACGGCTGGCGATTGAAGAATTGTTGGCCCATCACCTCAGCCTGCGCCGCCAGCGCATGGCATTGCAGGCGCATCACGCACCGTCGCTGCGTGGGTCCGGCGCGCTGGTCAAACAGCTGCGCGACAGCCTGCCGTTCCAGCTCACCGGCGCGCAGCAGCGCGTGTTCGAGCAGATCCGCAACGACCTGGCCAAGGCGCATCCGATGCTGCGCCTGGTGCAGGGCGACGTCGGCTCGGGCAAGACGGTGGTGGCCGCGTTGGCGGCGATGCTGGCGGTGGAGCGGGGCAAGCAGGTTGCCCTGGCCGCGCCGACCGAGCTGCTTGCCGAGCAGCATCTGAACAACCTGCGCGCCTGGCTGGAACCGCTGGGCGTGCGTACCGCCTGGCTGGCCGGCAAGGTCACCGGCAAGGCGCGCACCCGGGTGCTGGCCGAGGTCGCCTCGGGCGAGGCGCAGGTGGTCGTCGGCACGCATGCGTTGATGCAGGACAGCGTGGTGTTCAAGGACCTGGCGCTGGCCATCGTCGACGAGCAGCACCGCTTCGGCGTGCATCAGCGCCTTGCGCTGCGCGACAAGGGCGCGGACGGACGCAGCGTGCCGCACCAGTTGGTGATGACCGCCACCCCGATTCCGCGCACGTTGGCGATGTCCGAGTACGCCGACCTGGATGTCTCGGCCATCGATGAACTGCCGCCGGGCCGCACCCCGGTGCAGACCGTCGCGCTCAACAATGACCGCCGCCCGGAACTGATCGAACGCATCGCCGTGGCGTGCCGCGAAGGGCAGCAGGTCTACTGGGTGTGCACGCTGATCGAGGAGAGCGAAGAGCTCGACGCCACCCCGGCCCAGGCCACGTTCGAATCGCTGCAGGCGTTGCTGCCGGGCGTGCGCGTGGGCCTGGTGCACGGGCGGCTGAAGGCGAGCGAAAAGCTGGCCACCATGGTGGCCTTCAAGGCCGGGCAGATCGACCTGCTGGTGGCCACCACCGTGATCGAGGTCGGCGTGGACGTGCCCAATGCGTCGCTGATGATCATCGAAAATGCCGAGCGCCTCGGCCTCGCCCAGCTGCACCAGTTGCGCGGACGGGTAGGGCGCGGCTCGGCGGTCTCGCGCTGCGTGCTGCTGTACCAGGCGCCGTTGTCGAACATGGCGCGCGAGCGGCTCGAAACCATGCGCCAGACCAACGACGGCTTTCTCATCGCCGAGAAGGACCTGGAGCTGCGTGGCCCCGGCGAACTGCTGGGCACCCGGCAGACCGGCCTGGCCGGGTTCCGCATGGCCGACCTGGCCCGCGATGCGGACCTGCTGCCGGGTGTGCATGACCTGGCCGAGCGGTTGCTGGCCGAAGCTCCCGACGTGGCCGACCAGGTCGTGCGGCGCTGGATCGGCACAGCCGTGCGCTACGCGTCGGCATAGAGCCCCTTAGCCTGGCTCCCTTCCTTCCGCAAGCCGAGCCGCTTCGCGGCCGGTAGGCCTTTCGGCGAAATAAAGGAGGAGGTAGCCGCCGCAGGCGGATACCGGGGAACATTCGCCACCCGGACCACCCTCAGCCGCCTGGTGGCTGAAGCCGGAGAGCGGATCGAGTCCCTTGCCGATTATCAAGACGGCAACGATGAGCAAGAAGATTCCGCTGTTGATCGACACCGACCCGGGTGTCGATGATGCCCTGGCCCTGTTGATGGCCTTCGCCGATGAGCGCCACGACATCGTCGGCCTGACCATCGCCGCCGGCAACGTGGGCCTGGACCACACCGTCCGCAACGCCCTGAAGCTGTGCGAAGTGGCGGGCCGCGAAGACGTCCCGGTGTTCGCCGGTACCCCCGATCCGCTCCTGCACCCGTCGGTGGACGCCGCCCACGTGCACGGCGCTGACGGCTTCGGCGATGTGAACCTGCCGGCCGCCAAGCGCCAGGCCGAGGCCGAACACGCTGCCCTGGCAATCCTGCGCCTCTCGCACGAATACGCCGGCGAGCTGTTCCTGGTCGCACTCGGACCGCTTACCAATCTCGCCCTGGCCCTGAAGCTCGACCCGACCCTGCCGCAGCGCGTAAAGCGCTTCCTGGTGATGGGCGGGGCGGTGACCTGCCACGGCAACATCACCCCGGCGGCCGAGTTCAACATCGCCTTCGATCCGGAAGCGGCGCACATCGTGTTCACCGGCTTCCCGCATATCGAAGTAGCCGACTGGGAAGCCACCGTCGCCCACGGCCTGCTGCATGCCGACGTGGAACAGTGGCTGGCCGCCGACAGCGACAAGGCCCGCTTCTACGAGCTGATCTCGCGCCAGACCCGCCTGTGGTCCGAAGACAGCCGCGGCGAGCGCTGGTTCGCCGCCGATGCCCTGGCCATGGCCTGGGCGCTGCAGCCCGAAGGCGCGCTGCGGGTCGAATCGCGCCCGCTGAACATCGAACTGGCCGGCGTGCACAGCCGAGGTGCTACCATTGTCGACTGGAACCGCCAGACCGGGCAGCCGGACAACACCCAGCTGCTGATGGCCTACGACCAAGGGCGCTTTGAGGCCCAGGTCCGGGCGGCACTCGGCGTCTGACGACGCCGCTGCGGCGGACCTTTCGCACGGTTGATGACCCCGGCTTGCCCTTGGCGGCATCCGGGGCTATAATGCCGCTCTTGATCACCAGCCCTTATTACGGTGCGCGCCCATGAAGGCCGATACTCATCCTGTTTACCGCGACGTGGTTTTCCACGACGTTACCTCTGATTTCAAGATCCTGACCCGTTCGACCATGTCCACCAAGGACACGGTCAAGTGGGAAGACGGCAACGAGTACCCGCTCGTCAAGGTGGAAATCTCCTCGGCTTCGCATCCGTTCTATACGGGCAAGCACAAGGTGATCGACACCAGCGGCCGTATCGACAAGTTCCAGAAGCGTTTCGGCAAGCCGGCGCCGACCGCAGCCTGAGTTGTCGCTGCAGTTGCATGAAAACAACGGTCGCTTTGGCGGCCGTTGTTTTTTTGTGTCCGCGAAAAATGGATGGCTGGCGCCTGTCTGAACGCCAGCTGGCGGGCGTGCGGCATCGGCGGAACGCTGCATCCGGACATTCTTGTCCAGCGCCCCCGCAGCCCTTGCGGCTACTGGCGCAGTGCGTCCATACGCATGCCGGTACCGGCGTCTACGACTTCCGTCCTAGGGCGTCGAAAATGTTGCTGTGCGATAATGGCGGGATCCACGATAACGATCGTGGACTTCCTTCACGTGCCTGCCCCATGCGCTTGGGTGGGCGCCTTCCCTCGAGGAGCGCACACAGTGTCCGATCTTGATCAGGTCACGCTCAACGCCGGCGAAAAGTCGGTTGTTTTGCCCGTCATCAAACCTACGCTCGGCAACGATTGCGTCGATATCTCGAAGCTGACCAAGGAAACCGGTCTCTTCACGTACGACTCCGGCTTTACTGCCACCGCCAGCTGCAAGTCCGCCATCACCTATATCGACGGTGACAAGGGCGTGCTGCTGTATCGCGGCTATCCGATCGAGCAGCTCTCGGAAAAGTCCAGCTACGTCGAAGTGGCCTACCTGCTGATCAATGGCGAGCGTCCGAGCGCCGAGCAGTTGAAGGCCTTCACCGACGAGCTGGCTGCTGAAGCCAACGTCGATGATTCCATCAACACGCTGATCGGCAGCTTCGCCAAGGATGCCCATCCGATGGCCATCCTGACCGCCGCCATCGCGCAGCTGTCGGGTATCTACCACGCCTCGCTGGACCTGTCCGACGCCGAACAGCGCCGCCATGCGGCCGTGCGCCTGATCGCCAAGGTGCCGACCCTGTCGGCGCTGATCTACCGCCACGGCAAGGGCCTGCCGGCCAACAAGCCGGACACCTCGCTGGATTACGTCAGCCGCTTCCTGAAGCAGACCTTCGAATCGGCCGACGGCCAGTACGAACTGAACCAGGACGTGGTCAAGGCGCTGGACCTGCTGTTCATCCTGCACGCCGACCACGAGCAGAACGCCTCGACCTCGACCGTGCGTCTGGTCGGTTCGACCGGTGCCAACCCGTACGCGTCGGTCGCCGCGGGCGTCACCGCGCTGTGGGGTCCGGCCCACGGCGGTGCCAACGAAGCCGTGCTGAAGATGCTGGAAGAGATCGGTTCGGCCGACAACGTCGAGTCCGCCGTGCTCAAGGCCAAGGACAAGACCTCCGGCTTCCGCCTGATGGGCTTCGGCCACCGCGTGTACAAGAACTTCGACCCGCGCGCCAAGGTCATCGGTGAGATGACCGGCAAGGTGCTCAAGCAGCTGGGCGTGCAGGATCCGCTGCTGGACGTGGCCGTCAAGCTGGAACAGGCCGCGCTGCAGGACGACTACTTCGTCGCCCGCAAGCTCTACCCGAACGTCGATTTCTACAGCGGCATCATCTACAAGGCGCTGCAGATCCCGACCGAAATGTTCACCGTCATGTTCGCCCTGGGCCGTACCTCCGGCTGGGTGGCGCATTGGCTGGAGCAGCAGGTCGATCCGGAAATGAAGATCGGCCGTCCGCGCCAGGTCTACACCGGCAGCGACGTGCGCGACTACCAGGGCTGATCGCCCCGGTACCTCGTCTTGAAGAACGCCCCGCATTGCGGGGCGTTTTTTTTGGCTCTTCGCCCATACGCGGGACAAGCAGAAACGTCCCATGACACTTCCACGCACAGCCATCGGCGGGTTGGGCGTTGGGCCCCGATGCCCTTTCCGGCGACGGTCCTCCGGCGTCGGCCTGCGGTCGCCCCCTCCTCCTTTATTTCGCCTCGAAGGGCATGGGGCCAGCGCCCGACCCACCGGCCACCGCCCAAACGCCCGGCGTCCACCTGCGKACCGCGAGCSGAGCCCCGTAGCMGCCGGTAGGCCCCTGGGCAAAATAAAGGAGGAGGCCGCCMCGCGGCCGGGGGACATTTGCGCCAGGGTCCTACCGGCGGATACGGGGCCCTCACGCTCGCCACCAGCCCGATCGGAGACGCCAGCCCATCCCAACGGCCTGCACACCCGGCCACCCGCGTAGCGTCGTGCTCACGCTGCGACGGGCCTTGCAACAAGACCTCTCCCCAGATCGGAGAAACACCTTCTTTATTGGGTGGTGGCTTCTGTTGGTGCCGGCACCCTGTGCGCCCCCCCATGGGGTGGCTACACCGTCGTGACGATGAACGGGCAGGCGCGTTGGCGCGCGGCGCTGACCTTTTCGTACTTATTGCATGGGTCTATGGGGCTCCGCGGATCAGGCTTGTCAGATCAATCAAGCAAGTCCCGAAGGAGTCCGACCATGACGCGCTACGCGTTGATTCCCCTGTTTGCCATCGCATCCACCCTGCACGCCAGCGACGCGCTGGCCGGCTATACCGGTCCCGGCGCCACCGCCGTCGCCACGACGGTGGCGCAGGCCCGCCAGCAGCGCGACGACCACGCGGTACTGCTGCTGGGCCACCTGGTCGCCAAGGTCGGCAATGAACGTTACCGCTTCCGCGACGCCACCGGCGAGATCGACGTGGAGATCGACGACGAGGACATGCCTCACCAGGCCATTGGCGCGGCCGCCACGGTGGAACTGCTGGGGAAGGTGGACACGCACCGTTTCAAGCCCACCGATATCGAGGTGAAGCGCGTGCAAGTGCTGCCGCCGCGCTGAGCCGGAGCACGCCCGTTGCGCAAACCGCCATGCCCGACGCTTAGGCCGGCGGGCGACTGTGAGAGCGCCACTAAGATGGAAAAATGCGTGCGCACCGGGAATGAGATAGGGCGCCGTAGCGCAGGGTCGTGGGTGATGGAACATCCCACGGCGCTGCAATGCGGTCGCGCCGCATCCACGCACGCAGCGCACGACACAGGTTGACGATGACGTGGCCGTCCCTGGACGGATGCAGGGGCGCCACCCTTCACCAGCGGGTGACGGCGTGGTGGATGCACCGCGAGGAAGCGGATCCGGCGGCGCAGGCCGGCGTGGAGCAGCGCCCCGCGTTGGGTCGGCTACGCAAGGGCGTTCCGGTGCACGTGCGTGATCGGGTCGCACGCGCCGAGGGCGCAGGGACGCATAGGAATTGCTGCAATGTTCAAGTAGTGAGGGTGCGGTCGCATTACGGCCAAAATGGCGTCGTTTTTAGGACTCATTGAATGGGCAAATCACCTGCCCCTAACTAACCTGACTGGGCTGTCTCACCCCGCGTGGTGGCGGCGGTGCTTCCTGCGGAAGCGTCTTTTCGAACACTAAAAGAGAGAGAAGCCATGTCCAGTATCCTCAACAAGGCCGCGCTTGCTGCAGCGCTGACCGCCGCTTCGCTGTCGGCCAATGCCGCCGAATCCCATATCACCGTTTACACCAATGTTGACCCGTCCCTGGCGTTGATGAAGCACGATGGCACCGCATTGCCGGACTCGATCCCACTGGACCACATTCCGGGCCAGGGGCTGACTCCGCACAACGAGCGCGTGCGCATCTACACCAACGATGAAGACAAGGATGTGGAAGTGCGGCTTGGCCACGCGCCGTCACTGGTACCCAAGAGCGGCACCGGCACCGATGTTCCACTCACCGTGAGACTCAACAAGCGCGAGCTGACCGTTGCCTCACAGGACTTCCTGGCAGCGGATCTGTACGACGGTGCGCTCAGTGGCGCATCGATCATCATGGACCTGGAGATCGCCCAGACCACCCGCACCCCGATCACGGTGCAGGGCGTGTACGAAGGGATCGTCAGCGTGGTGCTGACCCAGAAGCCGTAACGGTTCACCCCTCGCGTCACTCACGCCGGCCCGGATACCGGGCCGGCGGCCTCAGGCAACGCTCCCCATGAAAGCTACCGCACCTGCCCTGACCCGGCTGGCGGTCGCGCTCGCCTTGTCGTTGGCCACCCCCCTGGTCGCGGCACGCGGCGTCCCCGTCGGTTTTGAAGACCTGGTTGCCGGCCAGACCGAGCAGCTCGATGTACGCCTGTTCGGGCGCACGGCGGGTCTGTCGCCCGTGCGGGTCACCCTGGAAAGCGTGCAACTGGAAGATCCGGCGCGCGTGCTGCAGGCACTGGACCTCTCCGACGAGGCCCAAGCTGCGTTGCTGCCCGCGCTTTCCCAGCCGCTGCCGCGCAACAGCCATCTGGCCTGCCGCTATGGCGGAGGCAGCGCGGGCTGCGGTTATCTCGAGCCACCCGAGGACCCCAACACCGTGCGTGCCCTTTACGATGAAGGCGAAGGCGCGGTGCGCCTGTTCGTTGCCCGCCAGTGGATCAGCGCCGAACCGGCCGCTGATCGCTTCCACCAGATCAGCAGCAACGCGGAGAGCGCGTTCCTGCACCAGCAGACCGTCAACTTCAGTGGCGGCCGTGGCTACCAGGCGCTCACTGCCCAAGGCGCCGGCGCGCTGGGTGTGCTGCAGCGTGGCCATATCGCGGTGGACTGGAACTTCAACAGCCAGCAGTACCGCGGCAGCCGGCGCCGCCAGGATTTCCAGTTCGACAACGCCTACTACCGCCATGACCTGGGCCAGCAGCACTACCTGCAGGCCGGGCGCATGGACCGCCGCAACCTGTCCAGCCCACAGGGCGGCACCTTCAGTTTCAGCCTGCTGCCGATGGACCGTTTTGCCGGCCTGCGCGTGGGCACCACCCAGGCCTACGTGGACACCGAGGCCGCCGTGCAGGCCCTGCCGCTGACCGTGCTGCTGGCGCGCGATGCGCGCGTGGATGCCTTCGACGGCGAGCGCCTGCTGCAGACCTTCTACCTCCAAGCGGGCATCAACCAGCTCGACACCCGCCGCTTCCCGTTCGGCAGCTACAGCGTGACCCTGCGCATCTACGAAGATGGCGTGCTGGTGCGCAGCGAAGCGGCACCGTTCGACAAGGGCGGCGACTGGACCAACAGCAGCGTGCAGTGGTTCCTGCAGGGCGGCCGCCGCAACGAGCGCCGCAGTGACCGTTTCGACGGCGAGAGGGCGGCCATGGCCGGCCTGCGCGTGCCGCTTGGACGCGCCGCCGCAGTCACTGCCGGTGCCGCCGACCTCGGCGGCGTCAGCTACGGGGAGCTGCGCGTGGACCTGCGCCACGCCTTCGCTACCCAGGATGTCCGCGCCACATTCAGTGGCCTTCAGGGCAGTGATGGCAGCACCGGCCAGCAGCATCAGGTGTCGTACCGCCGCCGCGCGTCCTGGAACCTGTACCAGCAGCGCATGCGCGGCAAGGCGTGCCAGTTCGAGGACGACGCGCGCGACCGGCTGGGCTGTGCCGATTCACTCAGTGCCTCGATGGCGCTGCCGCTCGGCGGTGGCAGCGCCTATGTGGCCTATACCCGGCGGCAGACCTGGAGCCGCGGGCGGCTGCTGGCAGGGGACGTCGACGACCCGTTGGCCGCACTGGACCCGCTGCTGCCGCCGTGGGAGCAGCGCTACAGCCGCGAGCCCAGCCTCACCCGCACCTGGCAGGCCAGCTACAGCCGCGTGCAGCGCTGGCAGGAGTTCAGCGTGTCCACCCGCATCGGTGTATGGCAGCAGCAGAGCCGCAGCAGCCTGCGCGACGGGCGGGACCGCGGCATTTTCCTCAACCTCAGCCTGACCCGCCTGCAGCGCGGCGACCGCGGCACCTCGCAGCGCCGCTACAGCCTGGACGTGCGACAGCCGCAGCATGCGCGCCCGGAGATCAACTACAGCGCCGGGCAAACCCTGCGCCAGGACGTGGAGGCGCAGTACCGCGAGGCCACCGTAGACCTGCGCGGCAACAACAGCGGCCGCTACAGTGCCGCGCTCAGCGCGCAACTGCAGAACAGCATCGGCCACACCGGCGGCACCGTGGCGCACTACCAGCAGCGCGGCCGCACCGAGATGGCCTACAGCGCCACCCACAGCTCCGGGCTGGCGCTGGGCCGGCACGGCTTCTACTGGGGCGGCGGGCTGGGGGCCGAGGCCGGCTTGGCGGTGCAGGTGGACGACACCGACGACCTGGAACTGACCGGCGTCGCCGCCGAACTGCAGGTGGGCGGCCTGCGCCGGCAACGGCTGGCACTTGGCGAGCGCCGCCTGTTGCCGCTGCCGGCCTACCAGAGCCACCGCGCCGAAGTGCAGGACGCCAGCGCGCTGAACAGCGATGCCGCCATCCGCGTGACCGGCGTGGGCGGCGCGCGCCCGGTCTTCCTGCCGCCGGGCCGGCTGATGCATCTGCCGGTGCCGATCGAGGTGACCTACACCTTCATCGGCAACGCGCGCGACATCGCCGGGCTGCCCTTGGGCGGCGCCCGCATTCTCAATGCGCCGGTGCCGGGCACCGGCAGCAACGGTGGCTTCGTGGCCGACTTCCCGCGCCGCGAACGCACCTTGTACCTGCTGCAGAAGGACCACCTGCTGCAGTGCCCGCTGCAGGTGCGTGAGCGACGCAGCGTGGTGATGCTGGTGGGCACCGTGCAGTGCGAGCCGCTGGGTGTGGCGCAGCTGCCGGCCGAGATCCAGCAGGCGCGGGTAACCCGCTTGCTGCAGGAGCACGCCCTGATGGCGGCGACGCCGCAGACGGCCTCTGCGGGAGGTACGCCATGAACCGGCACGGCGTGTGGGCCGTGATGCTGCTGATGGCGCTGTTGGGGGTGATGCCGAAGGCGTGGGGGCAGCGGCCGCCGGAGACGCATCCGGTGAGTGCGACGCAGAACATTGTGATGTCGTGGGATCGGTCTGCGATGCCGGGGGAAATCGACCTTTGGGTGCCTGAAGTTGTCCTCGGATACAGCGCGGATAAGTCTCTGAAGTATGGCCAGCTCCACCTCACGTGTGCCTCGTCAACTGATCCGAGGGTGGGCGCTTGCCCGGTCACGGGCGTTGCAACTGTCGCTACCGGTTCAGCAATGATCGAGGTACAGGCCACAGAGCGGCGCTCGGGTCTGCGTACAAACTTCTCAGTGAAAGGCTGGATCAATCGAGGCATGGAGACGCGCATATGCGGCTCCTACTGGCTCGACCCCATTCGTCCACCATGGATTGCAGCCAAAGATGACTGCGGTGGCGAATCTTCCGTTGGAACCAGAGCTGGTCTGCTGATACCGGTGGAGGAGATGTCCAGGCTTGTAGCCGGACACTGGGATGCTGAACTTATTCTTGCGTTGCATGACCAACTGGCGGGGCCGGCGGTCGCGACGTATCGCTTCACGTTTGATCTGACCATCACCGACCGCAACGCCGTCTCAATCTACTTTCCGGCCTTCCACCACGTCACCCCCCTGGTTCAGCTCAACTCCGATTACGACCCTATACAGCGGACGGTAGGCGGCCGCACCTCACTCGAGATGTGTCTCTACGACGGACTCGGCTCCCAGGCGCAGTACCTCGGCGTCACCGTGCGTGACCGCAGTGGCAAGCCGCCCGGTCCCAGTGGCTATTCGCTCTGGCATACCGATGGTGGCAGCGACGACACCCGTCGCCTGGATTACACCGTCACCCTGGACCACAACGGCGCCCCGGTGCCCATGCCCAACGGCGTGGAGCAACAGCTGCATGGCATCGATACCGCACTGCTGCGTCTGGTGTTGTTACCCGGCATGAGCCAACCGGTGTTCTGCGTGCCCACGCCGATCACCTTCGATATTCCGCGCGTCCCCATTTCCACCCAGCAGGCCGGCACCTACTTCGGCGAGCTGCAGGTGGAGCTGCGCGTCCCCACGGTCACGCCCTGACCTTCCAGGAGCTTCCATGAAAATTCCAGCCGTTGTTCTGTTGTCCCTGTCGCTGCTGCTGGCGGCACCTGCACACGCCAATCTCACCGTGCACCCGATGCGCGCGTCGGTCGATGGCAAGCGCAGTACGCAGATCCGCATCTATTCCCAGTCTACCCAGCCGCAGTACATCCAGACTTCCGTGCGACGTATCGTTGACGCCGCCGGCGAGCAGGAGCATGAGGTCGACGTCGATCCCGGCGAAGCGGCCATCGCGGTCACGCCGGGCAAGTTTGCCTTGGCTGGCGGTGGCAACCGCCTGATCCGTGTGATCCCGCTGCAGCCCGTGCAGGCCGAAACCGCCTACCGCATCTACTTCGAAGGGGTACGCGGTCCGGACGAACGCGACCAGGCCGAGGGCGAGGGCGCCCAGGCCAGCATTGGCGTGAACCTTGTATGGGGGGCGTTGGTGAACGTATTGCCCGTCGACGGCACGGTGGACATTCGCGTGCAAGGCGACCAGCTGCGCAACGCCGGCACGCTGCGCTTGGGCATCACCAGCATCGCCGACTGCGACGGCAGCCAATGCACCGCGCACGAGCTGTCGCGCAGCCTGTATCCCGGCAGCGCATTGCCGCTGCCGTTCGCCATGCAGCCGGGCCACACCGTACAGCTGCGCTACCGGCTCACGCGCGATGGCAATCGTGAGCACGTGCAGACCCTCACGCCCTGAATCCCCACACCTGCCTGCTGCGCAATGCCGGGCGGTTCCCATCTCGTTTCGTTCCCCAAGGAGTTCTCATGAACAAAATCTATCGCCGTGTCTGGTCCACCGCCCTGCAGTGCTGGGTCGTTGCCAGTGAGTTGGCTTCGGTGCGTGGAAAGCGTGCGCAGGTGTCAGGCCGAAGCGCGGCGCTGATCGCATTGCTGGGTCTGGCCCCAATGACCGCTGCGGCGGTCGAAGTCGCTGACGACGACGCTGAGTGGTGGGAACGCCAGGTGTTGAGTGCCTTCCACGCCATATCGGTGGCCCCGTCCGGCAATGCCGTGGTCATGGGCGTGATCAAGGGGTCGGTGTATGGGAATACCTCTGCTGCAAACTGGAGCTTGGTGACCGCCGAAGAAACCATGGCGCTGGGCGGTGAGGCCGGTGCGAACGGCCACGGAAGCTTTACCGCGGGGATCAAGAGCCGGGCAAACGGTGCCGGTGGTGTAACCGTGGGCAACTTTGCTGAAGGCTATGGCCAGAACAGCACGGTCGTCGGCTACTTCGCCAGCGCGACCAACGGTGGCTATGGCACCGCGGTGGGGGCTCGCGCCATCGCCAATGGGCTGGGGACGACGGCCCTTGGCAACGGCTCGAAGGCGTACACCGAAAACTCCGTCGCCGTTGGCAGCGGCTCCAAGACCCATGATGGGGCGGGCATCTCCAAAATCGCCATTGGGGGTGATGCCTATGCAGGCAGCAGCGGCTGGACAGGCGCCATTGCAGTAGGTGGCGACTCGCGCGCCGAATTCGATGGATTGGCGCTCGGCTACGAAGCCTTGGCCGTAGCGCGCGGTGCAGTGGCGCTTGGACGAGGATCGAGCGCAACTGAAGTCGACACCGTCTCCGTCGGCAATTACCTGACCAAACGCCGCATTGTGAACGTTGCAGACGGCGTGCTGAACGCATCGAGCTCTGACGCGGTGACTGGCCGGCAACTCAATGCCACCAATGAACGACTGGCGGCTGCCACGACCACTGCAAACGCGGCCCGCACCACCGCCAATACAGCAAAATCCACCGCAGATCGCGCTCTGGCTGGTGCCTCGCTGGTCACGCAGACGTCAACCAGCAGCACGATCCGTGTCGGCGGTTCCAACACTGGCACCGTGCTGGACGTGGCCAACCGGAATGGAACCAAGCGCCGCATCCAGAACATCGACAACGGCGTGTTGAGCGCCACCAGTACCGATGCGGTGACCGGGCAACAGCTGCACGCCACCAACCAGGCCGTGAGTACGGCCACCAGCACCGCTACGGCAGCCAAGACCGCTGCCGATGGGGCTGCGGCCAAGGCGACGGTGGCGGCCAACACCACGGCCACCGGCACCGCCATGACGGCGGCCAACAAAGCCACCGCCACCGGAACCGGCGCATTGGCCAGCGGCACCTCGGCCAAGGCGCAGGGGACGCACGCCACGGCGCTGGGCTTCAGCGCGCAGGCGACCGCCAACCAGGCCACGGCGGTCGGCCGCGAGGCGGTCGCCACCGGCACCTACGCCACGGCATTGGGCAACCTGGCCAAGGCAGGCGGGGGCAGTGCGCTGGCACTGGGCGATCGCAGCAGTGCCACCCATGGCAATGCGGTGGCCTTGGGCGCCGGCTCTGTCACCGCTTCGGACAATTCGGTTTCTGTGGGTAACGCCAGCGGGAAGCGCAAGATCCAGTACGTGGCGGACGGCACCATCGGCGCGGGCAGTACCGATGCGGTCACCGGCAGCCAACTGCACGCGACCAACACCCTCGTCGGCGCCGCACAGAGCACCGCCACCAGCGCGCAGACTGCAGCGGGTGCGGCCCAGCGCACGGCCGATGCCTTGACCACCCGCGCAACCGCATTGGAGGGCTTGGTCAGCCAGACAGCAGTCGCTGGCACTGTGCGTCTTGGCGCGCAGAACACGGGCACGACGCTGGATGTGCGCAACAAATCCAACGCCAACCGCAAGATCAGCGGCGTGGCCGATGCAACGCTGAGCGCCACCAGCACTGAGGCGGTGACCGGCAAGCAGCTCGCGGCTACCAACACCAGCGTGACGGCAGCACACAGCGCTGCTGCGACAGCACAGACCACCGCGACCGCTGCACAGCGAACGGCGGACGGGGTAGTGACGCGTACGACGGCACTGGAAGGCATGGTCAGCCAGGTGTCGGCGACCGGCGATCTGCGCCTGGGTGGGCAGAACACCGGTACCGTCCTGGACGTCCGCAACAGGTCGAACGCGGCACGCAAACTGAGCGGCGTGGCTGACGGCACTCTCAGTGCCGCCAGTACCGAAGCGGTTACGGGCAAGCAGCTCAATGCCACCAACACCAACGTGACCGCGGCGCAGAACACGGCGACCACGGCGCAAGCCGCAGCGACCGCCGCACAGCGAACGGCGGACGGAGTCGTAACCCGTGCGACGGCTCTGGAAGGCCTGGTCAGCCAGGTGTCAGCCAGCGGGAACCTGCGCTTGGGTGCTCAGAACACCGGCACCACGCTGGACCTGCGCAACAAGTCCAATGCAGCGCGCAAACTGAGTGGCGTGGCGGATGGCACCCTGAGTGCGACCAGTACCGACGCGGTTACAGGCAAGCAGTTGTTTGGCACCCAGCAGAAAGTGACGGCCCATGAAGGGGTACTGGCGACGCACTCCTCGCAGCTGTCCGGGCAGGATGGGCGCATCACAGACAACCGCCGCGACCTGGATGAGTTGCGCACCGAATTCGAGAACTTCGATCCCGATCTGGACGGCGTGGTGAAGTTTGCCGCGGATGGCAGCATTGATATGAATGGCGGTCGTGTACGTGGACTGGCGGCGGGAGATGCGAGCTCAGCGGCGAGCACGGACGCGGTTAATGGTGGGCAGTTGTTTGCCACCAATCATCGAGTTTCCTTGATGGAAAGCGACGGGCGGTTTGTTGCTGTGGACTTTGATGAAGAGAGCTCTTCTGCAAAAGCAGGTGAGTTCTCCGTTGCTATTGGCGATAGCGCAGAGGCAGGTGAGGAGACCAATGGTGCTACGGCGGTCGGCGCTTATGCAAGGGCAAGAGCAAGGAGCTCAGTCGCGCTGGGTCGAGCGGCGTTCGTGGACGGGGCTGCGGACAATG
This sequence comes from Stenotrophomonas sp. P5_A8, assembly GCF_056400545.1. Classification (NCBI taxonomy): domain Bacteria; kingdom Pseudomonadati; phylum Pseudomonadota; class Gammaproteobacteria; order Lysobacterales; family Lysobacteraceae; genus Stenotrophomonas; species Stenotrophomonas sp. P5_A8. The sequence continues at coordinate 30,487 of NZ_JBFULB010000043.1, forward strand.
GATTCGCGCTTGGAACTGGCTCTACAGTTCTGAGCAAGAGTGGAACCGCACTTGGCGGTTATTCCAGAGTGGAGATTGGAGCGGAGAACTCAGTTGCGCTTGGGGGAGACTCAACGGCGACTGAAGAGAATGTTGTTTCTGTTGGAAACCTGACGAAGAAGCGGCGCATTGTGAACGTGGCCCGCGGTCGAGATGCAGAAGACACAAGCACGATTGCACAGCTTGATGAGTCTCTAGCCTTGCTTGGGGGTAATGCAGGCGTAGATGTAAATGGCAACATCATCAGTCCTACTTATAACCTGCAAGGGGGCACGCAAAAAACGGTCGCCGATGCACTAGCAGTGCTCGACGGTGCCGTGACCACCACAGGCACCCGCGTTGACAGGGTGGAGAACCAGCTCCGCTCGGCCTTCCAGGAAACCCGTTCCACCCGCACTGACGGTCTCAACCAGCTCAACCTGGCCGGCCCCAACGGCATGGTGCTCGGCAACGTGGCCAACGGTCTGATCGCACCCGGCAGCCGCGACGCGGTCAACGGCGGCCAGCTGCATGCCATGGAGCAGCGCCTGGATGGCCGCATCGATGGCCTGGAACAGCGCGTTGACACCCCGCTGCAAGGTCGCGCAATGGCGACCGCCAGTGCGCCTACGCCGCCCGTGGCTGCGGAGGAAGGCAGTGGTGCGGTATCGGGTACGCCGGAGGCCGCCTCTGACGGGGGTGCTCGCATCGCCAGTGCCGACGACGTCGGCAAGCCGGCCAAGGCGGACGCACCCGCCCATGCACCCACCCCCACGCCGCAGGTCAGCACCGCCGATCTGGAGAAGATGCTCGCCCGCGCCAACGAGTACACCGATGACGCGATCAAAGGGGTCGAACAGCGCCTGGACAAGATGGACAAGCGCTTCAACCGGCTGGCGGCGATGAACAGCGCGCAGAGCGCGATGGCCATGAATACCGCCGGCCTGGCCACCTACAACCGGCTCGGTGCTGGCGTGGGCTACAGCGATGGCGAATCGGCCATGGCCGTGGGCTACCAGCGGGTGCTCAACGAGAAGGGCTCGGCCACCTTCAGCCTCAACGGCGCGTTCACCAACAGCGGTGAGCAGAGCGTTGGCCTGGGTGTTGGCATCGGTTGGTAACGCGCAGTGCAGGGCAGGGCACCGTCGGGAGCCCTGCCCACTGTGCAATGAAAAGGGGAGCGCGATGGACACCATCGGTAACCAGATCGCCTGGCGGCTGGGCTATCTGAATATTCTTCAGGGCGTCATTGCCCGTCTGGCCAACAGCGCCGTGGCGATGAAGGCAGGCAGCGTGGCAGTGCTGATCGCGCTGCTGGCCCGCGCGGTAGGCCAGCAGGCGCCCTTCCATTGGGCGCTGTTCGTGTTGCCCGCCGTGCTGTTCATGGGCTTTCATGCGTTCTTCCTGCAGCGGGAGCGCGCCTTCGTGCAGTTGTACAACACGGCCTGCGATGCGCCCCTGGCCCAGGTGCTTTCCTACCGTGTCGATGCAGCCCGTTTGGCGGCGGTGCGCGAGCCGTTGCTGAAAGTGCTGTGCCGCCCGACCGTGTTGGCCTTTCATCTGCCGCTGGTGGCCGGCGTTGTGCTGGTCTACCAGGTGGTACGGGAGGCATCACGATGCTGCTGAAGCTGCGCGTACGCAATTTCAATGGCGCCGGGCTGAAGGTGGATGCGCCGGCCACTGCCGCGTACCAGGAGCGGTGCCATGCAACGTGGCGGGCCGTTGCCGCCTACCTGATGGACAGCAGTACCTTACTGGATGCGGAGTCTGTGCAGCAGGCCGTGGCACCCGCGTTCCAGCCCGACGTGTTCCTGTCGCATGGGCGCGGTGATCGAGAACAGGTGCTGCAGCTGGCGGTGATCCTTGAACAGCTGGGGCTGACGGTGTTCGTCGACTCGTGCCTGTGGCTAAACGCCTACACCGTGCAGCAGGAGTTGGACGAGTCACTCTCGGCGCGCGGGAACTCACCCGGCACGCATCACTTTCACTATCACCGCGTGGTACGGACGTCGGCCAGCCTGCATATGGTGTTCAATGCCGCCCTGCAGCGGCTGATCGATGGCTGCGAGCTGTTCCTGCACCTGGAGGGCGAGGCCGCAGGACTACGCACATGCGTGGAGGATGGTCGCCATGCGGGGGCACCGTGGGTGCTTTCCGAGCTGATGTTCGCTCGCCACCTGCCGCGGCGTGGCCGGCAGCGGCTCACCTTGGAGGCCCTGAAATCCGATGCAGACCAAGGCGTGGCGTTCGGTGCCCCCGAAGTGGCACATACGCTGGAATGGGACGTGCTGGAGCGCGCAATCGCCGACACCGTCGGATTCCCGACGACCTCCTACTCTCACGACCATCCGGTTTTCCTGGATCACCTTTACGGAAAGCTGCCGCTCAGCGAACAGGCGAGACGGCTGTTGGGTTGGATATGAAGCGTGGCAGCGGCAGGCGCACGTAGTCGTACGGTGGGAATGCCCGGGAGACGGATTGGGAAATCATCCTGAGCGCTCTGCACCCTGCTGAAGGCCCACACCCTCGAGTGAGCCTTCGGGGCAGGTGAGGGTTGGCGGCTGTTTTACTGCACGCCTTACACGCGTGTGGTCACGTACCCGGCGATCTCCGCCGCGGCCAACACCTCGCGAAGCTGCGCCGCCGACGCCCGCCGCATTGGCTTCTCATCAATAGCGGACAAGGGTGGCTGACGCAGTGCGTCGTACGGCAGCACCGCGATGTCGAAGGTCAGGTCTTCGGCGCTGAACACCCAGACCGGCACGTCCAGCGCGCGTTCGCGGTCCAAACGCAGGCGGCGCGTACGCGATTCGGCCGGGATGCCGTGTTCGTCGAAGTAACGTTGCACCGCATCGGCATCGTCGCTGTGCACCTGCAGCTGCACGGGGCTGTTGGCATCGGCCGTGCCCTCCAGGACTGGCCCGCACAGGCGCGGGGAAAACTCCCGCAGAAACTCCATGGCGCGCAGCGCGGCTTCGCGGCGCTGGCGCAGTTGGCTGCCGTGGTCGGCACCGGCGAACAGACGCTGGTACTCGCGCAACGCGTCTTCGATCTCCGCATTACGCGGTAGCGAGGCGTCGTCGTGGATATCCAGCCGGGCGGCGGCCTTGAGCTTGGCCTGGTGGTAGTCGCGGATCCCGCCTTCGGCCATCAGCCGGGCCGCTTCGTGGGCGAGCCGGTGGCGACGCTCGCGGGTCTGGGTGGCTGCATGCTGACGGGCTCGATGCATGACCGGAACTCCTTGGCGACCTGCACGGCAATGTACACCGGCGATGTGACAACCGGGTAGAGCCACCCCGTGGGTGGCTGTGCCTGCGATCAGGGAGTGCGTGCAGCCACCCATGGGGTGGCTCTACCTGCGATCAGGGAATGCGTGCAGCCACCCATGGGGTGGCTCTACCGGGGTGATGGCGCGGACGAAGCGCGGCCGGCGAACAAAAAAGGCCGGGCAATGCCCGGCCTGTGTTCGTTCCTGGTGCCGGCGTACCCGGCACGGGCGATCAGAAGATATCGAACGCGGCGTCGTCCGCCTGCTGCACGTGGGTATCCACGTTGAACTCTTCGATCTTGTCCATGTCCTCCACCTTGACCCATTCGGTCGCGCCGTTGAGGGTGGCCTGGACCATGCCCGAGGGCGGGTCATTCTTGGCGATCGGGGTGTCCTTCAACGCCACGCGCATGTAGTCGATCCAGATCGGCAGTGCCGCCTTGCCGCCGTATTCGCGGTAGCCCAGCGAGCGGAAGTCGTCGCGGCCCACCCACACGGTAGTGGCGTAGGGCCCGCCGAAGCCGGAGAACCAGGCATCGCGGTGATCGTTGGTGGAACCGGTCTTGCCGCCCACGTCCTCGCGACCGAGCACCTTGGCCGCCGTACCGGTACCGCGCTGGACCACGTCGCGCATCATCGACACCAGCTGATAGGCGGTACGGGCGTCGATCGCGCGCGGGGCCACCTTGGCATCCGGGTTGACCGGCTTGGGCGCCTCGATCGGCTGCTGCGGCTTGGCCGCCGCAGTGGCCGCCGGTGCCGGCGCAGCGGCCGCGCCGAAGTTGAAGCCGTCCACGACCTGGCTGACCGGGGCGCCGCCACTGGTGCCGGCGCACTCGCGGCAGGCCATGGCCGGGTTTTCCTTGAACACCAGGGTGCCGTCGCGGTCGGTGACCTGGTCGATCACCCAGGTATCCACGCGCGAACCGCCGTTGGCGAACACCGCGTAGCCCCGCGCCACCGACAGCGGGGTCAGCGACGCGGTGCCCAGCGACATGGACAGGTTCGGCGGCAGTTCGGCCTCGGCGAAGCCGAATTCGCTGATGTACTTGCGCGCGTAGTCCACGCCCATGCCATCGAGCAGGCGCACTGAGACCAGGTTGCGCGACTGCACCAGCGCTTCACGCAGGCGCATGGGGCCACGGAAGCCGCCGCCGTCGTTCTGCGGCGACCAGGTCTTGCCGCGACGGTCGCGGAACACCACCGGGGCGTCGAGCACGATCGAGGCCGGGTTGAAGCCCTTGTCGAAGGCGGCCGCGTAGATGAAGGGCTTGAAGCTGGAACCCGGCTGGCGGCGCGCCTGGGTGGCGCGGTTGAACTTGTTGCCGGAGAAGCTGAAGCCGCCGACCAGCGCCTTCAATGCGCCACTGTCGGCATCCAGCGAGACCAGTGCGGACTGGCCGCGCGGAATCTGGTCGATCAACCACTCGCCTTCCTTCTCGCCGGCGCGCACGCGGACCAGGTCGCCCCGGGTCAGCAGCTTGGCCGGGGCCTTGTTGACCCACCGGCTGGCCGCGACCGGCAGGACCAGTTCGTTGCGGTTGGCCAGCACCACCGTGGCGCTGCCATCGGCGGCAGTGGAGGCCACGATTGCCGGCAGCAGCCCGGACTGGGACGGGATACCTACCAGCTTGGCGGCCAGCGCCTTGGCGTCTGCATCGGCGGGAACGTCGAAGTGCTGTTCCACACCGTGCCAGCCGTGGCGATGGTCGTACACGCGCAGGCCATTGCCCACCGCGACGTTGGCCGCAGCCTGCAGCTCGGCGTTGATGGTGGTGGTGACGTGGTAGCCCTTGTTGACCACGTCGCCGCCGAAGCGCGCGATCATTTCCTGGCGGACCAGCTCGGCCACGTAAGGGGCTTCGACCTGCACCGGCGGCTCGTGCGCGCTGGCGTGCATCGGCACCGCCTTGGCCGCGTCTGCCTCGGCCTGGCTGATGAAGCCCAGGCTGGCCATGCGCTGCAGCACATAGAAGTCGCGGCGCTCACGGGCGCGTTCGGGGTTGCTGATCGGGTTGCCGGAGGAGGGGAACTTCGGGATGCCGGCCAGCGAGGCCATCTCATCCAGGTCCAGCTCGCCCAGCTTCTTGCCGTAGTAGAACTCGGCCGCGGCGGCGACGCCGTAGGCGCGGTTGCCGAAGAAACTCTTGTTCAGGTACAGCTCGAAGATCTCGTCCTTGCTCAGCTCGGACTCGATCTTGCGCGCCAGCAGGATCTCGGCCAGCTTGCGGGTGTAGCTGTACTC